>JABGQJ010000597.1 GCA_018648945.1 Victivallales bacterium | reverse complement strand
GGAGGCAAATTGTTGGCAGGGCGTGGATGGTTCCGGCAGGTACTCCCCATCATTCCATCATTCCATCATTCCATCATTCCAGGGGACAGCGGGCGGTCCGGCGGCACTACTGGGGCATCACTTCTCGGGGCGATGCCAGAAGCTCTGCCAGTACTTCGCCTCCACCGCGAACACATCGATGGGGTCGTTGACTTCGTCGAAGTCCGGCGGCAGGATGCCGTAGCGCTTCATCTCGCGGAAGTAGTGCTCGTTCGGGCGGAAGCCCGGCATGTGGTAGAGCAGGGCGGTCTTCAGATACTCGCCGGGGGGACGCAAGGCCTTGAGTATGCGCTGGTAGTCGGGGTCTTCCTTGGTCTTGAACACGGGACCGGGGCAGATGCCGTAGCCGCCCGCTTCCTTGGCCAGGGGGGCGAGCAGGGCCATGGACTTCTCCGGCCGGGACTCATTGAAAAGCAGCGGGGTGGCGAACTTCTCGGCACCCTTGGGGATGACCCGGAGATAGTGGGGCTTGATCCCATGGGAATCGGTGGGGAGCTTCATGCCTTCCTTGTTGTGGCAGGACGCACAGCGCTTGCCGATGACGCTGTAGGCGTCGCGCCTGGTCGTCGGCCCCGTAGTGACGAGCAGCGAGGCATAGGTCCCCGCATAGGCCGCGCCGGTCTCGACCCAGCTCCAAAGCGTCCGGTACTCCCGTTCGGACATGCGCACCCCGTGGTGCCCCTTCTTGATCCTGGTAAGGAGGGGGCTGGCGCCGGAACCGATGGTGCGCGGGCCGCGATTCCCGTAGCCGTTGCCGCCTTCGGCCATCTGCTTGCGGAGCATGAGCGTCCAGAAGCTCTGGTTGAAGCGCCGGGTGCCCCGTCGCGCGCCGTAGTCACCGACCAAGACCACGCCGCCCTTGCGCTTCTCGTAGCCATGGCACTTCACGCAGTTCTTGTCGAGGATGGGCTGCACATGCCGGGGGTAGTCGATCACATCGGGCACACCTGCAAACTTCTGTAGTCGGTCAGGAGGGCGCGCCGCCGCCTGGAGGGCCGGGCGACCGGGCAAGGACGGGGCGCGGGTGCGGGGTTCGTGGCAACCCAGGCAACTGGTCGTTTCCCCCGGCAACACACTGACGAAGCTCTGCATGCGCTTCACCGAGAAGTCGTCCTTGTCCAGAGCGACGAAAAAGACCGGTCGGTTGGGAGGCAGCAGGAAGTTGGCCGAGCCGTCGGGCTCCACCGGCACCGTCCCCAGCACCCGCTCCAAGGTGAATGTCCCCATGGAACTGGTCATATCCATGCCGCCGCTGTGGTTCACCGGTTTGGGCAGGGACTCAAGCACGAGGAGCTTCTTGACTTCGCCCCGCTTCACGCCCGCCATGTTGCGCCCGGCGTAGATGTCTTGCAGGATGAGCTGGCCATCGGTCTTGGTCCAATCGGTGCGAACAGGAATGGGGTGCTCGCGAGGACGCGCCTTGACCAGTCGGGGCTCGTGGAGGAGTTTCCCCGCCCGGTACAGCTCCTGGGTCCTGCCTTGCCCATCCATGATCAGCAACTGAGTGTCGCGGGCTACGACGAACAGGTTCTCCGAAATGGGGTACGGATCGCGGAACACGGGACTCTTATTGACGCAACGCTCCGACGCTGGCTCGTCCGGGCCACGCGCGGGTGTGACCACGGTGAGAGCCCCCGCGTGCTCACGGCGACCGTGGCCGGGGCAGAAAGAAGCCACGATCTTGTTGGTGCCGGGGATCGGTTTGGCGTCGATGAAAACGCGCCCCGGATGCTGGTTGCCGAAGTAGACCATCTGGCTCGTGCCGTCCGGGTTCATTGTCCAGAGGTGGTGGAAAGCCATCTGGCTGCGGTCCACGTATTCCCAACGGGTGAAGAGGATGCGCCCGTCCGGCAATGGCCAAGGCGTGTTGTCGTGCTCCACGTTGGCGGACAAGGGGCGCACGTTTTCGCCATTGGGACCACAGCGGTAGAGCGTGGCGACCTGGGTATGGAAGCAGTTCACCCAACGGTTGCAGCGGCTGGAGCAGAAGGCGATGTCGCCGTCGGGCAGGTAGGTGGGTTCGATGTCGTCGAAGGGATCGGCGAGCAACTGGCGGACGCCGGAACCATCGATGTTGGCCTCGTGCAGCTTGTAGAACTCGGTGCCGCCCTTGCGGTAGCAGAAGAGGAACTTGGTGCCGTCGTAGCTGATCTGGGGATCGCGGTAGGCGCCGTCGGCATCAGTGAAAAGATCGGTCACCTTACTCGTGCGCAGGTTCAGCTTGGCCAGGCGGCTACCACCGGGGCCGTAGACCTTCTTCGCCGGGTCCGAACACCAGTAGCCGAAGTTGGCATACCAGTGCCCATCGGTCCCGGCATTGCGGACGGTGAAGAGAATCTCCTCGGTGCCGAGGACCGGGATCAGAGCCTGTCGCAGCACGGCCTGTCCTTCCTCGACCACGGCTGGCACGCGGGCCAGCACCGTATCGTCCGCCTTCCTCAGCCTTGCCTTGACGGCCTCCAACTCGGCATGAGCCCGGTCCAGCCTGGCCAGCAACGCCTGACCGCCATCGGGAGCTTGTTCGACAAAGCCACGGATCGCCTTCGAATCGACCCGCCACACCATGTCAGCAGCCTGTCTGTATTGCACGGCCCGGTCGAGCACCTCCATGCGCCGGGGGTCCTCCCGGCTGGGCTTTTCCCTAAGCAGAGCCACCTGTTGAGCGCGCAGGCCTTCGCCCAGTGCCCCCGCGCGCTTGATCGTGCGATCCACCAACCGCCTCTCCAGCCACTGTGGGCCAGGGGTCGCGAGCCAATAGTTGCCGTCTCGGCCGAACTCCCGGGCGTAGGTAGGGAAGTCGCGGGCGATCCGCTGCCAGACCAAGTCGCAGATGTCCTGGTCGTGCGGCCGGTCCAGCACCTTGAAGCGCAGAGAGTAGGGGTCCTTCGTGCCATTCCCGATCCCGATACTGGCCTCGAACCGCACGTACTTGCGATCCAGCCGGTAGTGAATCTCTCCCGAGTTCCCGGTGAACACGGCAATGATGCCTCCCTTGAAGACCTCTTCCCGCATGGAAACCCCTCGGTTGTGCACGGGATAGAAAGCCCGGCAGTCCTTCCGGACAGGTTTCAGAGCGGTCAGGGGCGTGGCCTTGCCGTCCTTGTCGATCAACTGCGCGGCGGCCCACACGGCGGGCATGTTCCGATCTTTCACGGTATGGCGCGCGGTCAGCACCAGTGTCTCCACCTGTGAGACGTCTACTACGATGCGGCGCGACTTGCTCTTCTGGCGCATCAAGCCATGGACCAGTGGCCGGAAACCTACGTTCTCCCAGTGCGCCAACAGGTTGGCCCGCGCCGTCCTGGCCGTTTCCCAAAAGGTGGCCTTGCGGACATAGATCTCGTCCACCGGTTGCGCAAACGCGGCCAATGCGACCACCCCCAACAGGATGGACCATCGGCAGTACTGGGACGCGTGCATCATCGCGTGTCTCCTGGACGGGAAAGCACAGAGGAGCTGCCGGTCAGGGGCATGGCCCCGGCGCGACGATCCATTATAGCAGACATGGACCTGCCAGGCGAGCACTCACTCACCCCGGGTGATCTCATAGAGCAGACGGGTACCGGCTGGAGTGACCGTGCGAGCGTCCATGCTCAGAACCGAGCCGGCCTGCTGTGAAGGCCATGAACCTCGGCGGGAGCCATCGAGGGCAAGTTCGTGGACCTGAGTGGGCAGATCCTCGGCAAAAGTGATGCGGAGGCGGGCCGTGCCGCGCCGCACCAGATGGGGGAGCGTGCCCCAGGCGGTCAGGATGGTATGCTCGGGATTGCGGAAGGTGACGCCAGTATTCTGCACGTCGGTGAGGTGGAAGACGAGGAGCCGCCGCGATTGGGCAATAGCCCGCCCATCCATCGCCGCGACACAGACCACGCCCAGCCCGCCGGTGATCTCCGCCTGCACCGCCGAGCCAGAGATGGTGCCGTCTTCCTGGAGCACCAGGCACTCGGTACGCGGCGTGGTGATGGCGAAGCGGTGCCGTTGGGTATCGAGCAGGAGCTGGCCGGTCTCGCTCTGGTACCGATGGCCCGCCGGATCGACCTGGGCGGCGGGGAGGACACCCCGGTCCACGAGGCCCTGGAGCACGGCGTCGCCGTCCGCAATCCAGTGGTCGCTCTTGGGCAGTGGTAACTTGGTGACCACGGCGCGGCTCCGCGCGGGCTGGACCATGGGGCTGTCGGGGCGGGCCAGACCAATGCGGGTATGAAACCCCGCCCGGCAGTAGTCGGGCGACAGCCGCCCAGCCTTGCGGTCCAAGGGATGCTTGACGGTCAACACCCGTTCGTCATAGGCGAAGGGAAGCGCCCCGCTTGCGGATGCCACGTCTCGCCGACGGAAAAGCAGGAGGGCAATGCGGTCGGCCAGCAAGTTCAGCGGGTCGCCCACGTTGTCTAGATAGAAGATGGACTCTGCCTGGTGGATTCGCTTCGGCTGGTGGGAATAGGCGTAGCGGTAGATCCCATCCCAGTCCTGCAAGGCGGCATAGGCACCAAAGAGGGGGCCGCCAACCGCCCGGTAGTGGTTTGGGTACACGTAGTTGAACTCGGTCACGGCAAAGGGCAGGCCGAAGTGCCGGGAAGAAAGCACCCCATGGGGCACCGCCTGGTCGGTAGCCAGAGGCGAGATCTGGGCGAAGGCGTAGGGCAAGCGCCACTTCTGGCCCAGGAATTTTCGGTGGTCGAAGTACGCATGACTGTCGGCATAATCGAGCTCCTGGCGGATCAGAGCCAGGGGCAGGTTGGCGCGGTTGTTGGCATCCGTGAACAGGGCCTTGGTGCCCAGAGAGCGGATGAACGCGGCGCAGTCCCTATACATCTCCTGATGGGTCTTGATTAGGAACTCCGCCCAAGGCTGGGA
>JABGQJ010000596.1 GCA_018648945.1 Victivallales bacterium | reverse complement strand
TTGTAGCCAGAGCAGCGCCGTCCCCGCCAGGAAGCCGAGATAGAGACTGGCGGCCAGGGAACCGCCGCCCAAGGTAATGGCGCTCTGCAGCCAGCCAGGGCCGGAGAGCTTCAGGAACGTGCGGAACATGGCGAACGGGCCTTTGCCGCGCGCGTCCAGGATGAGCTGGCGATTGGCGTCGGGCCCAGCGGGCTCCGTGCCGGTCTGTGTCGTATTCTCTGCTGCCATGGCCAACGACTCCTCAGAGGTGGGTGACCGGGACTTCGGTCCCGCTGCGTTCTGCTGAAACGTACGCACTATAGATGGTCGAGATGCAATCTGCTGCCAATGCGCTGTCACTCTCGGGAACATCGCCCGAAGCAGCGCCCTGGTAGAATGCCTCGATTTCCTGCGGATAGCCAGTGAACCAGTCCTCATCCGGCGACGGGAGCGACCAGCCCTGCTTGGTGCCGATCTTCTCCACCACGTAGATGTCGTCGAAGTTGGCATCCACTGGATTGTAGGTCTGCATGGCGTTGTTGGGATTGATGTTGCAGACCGTGCGGTGGTTGTTGGCCGTGACCTCCAGCCAGTTGTGAATGCCCCCCATGACGATGTCAGAAGCAAAGACGGTCGCCAACGTGTCATCCTCGAAGACCACGTGCATCATGGAGAAATCGTCGATGTCGTGGTAATTGCTGCGCAGGTGTCCCTCGTCCCGGAAGTTGGGCAGCCGGGTGAGTGCATGGACCCGGGCCGTAACCGCGCGTGGGCGGATCGGTACGCCGTTGGTGGCACGACCTTCCACGCGTTTCAGATAGAGCGCCGCGGTGAGTGGATGGCAGCCCTTGCCGATCATCACCCCGCCGCCGGAGTACTTCCATTGGGCGTAGCTGGCGGCATGGGAGCCGGAGTGGGCTTCCTCGCCGTGCATCCAGAGAATCTGCGCGCCGGTCTTCTCCAAGACCTCACGTTCCTTCTGGATGGCCGGAGCGTATACCCAGTTCTCGGCGTAGAAGATGCGCCCATCACTGGCAGCTTCCGCCGCCAGCAGCCGTTGAACGCTGGCCAACGCCGCCTCGCGCCCGGTCTCCTTGCAGCACGTATCGCCGTTGAACGCCACCGAGCCATCGCCGAAGTAGCCAGTCAGCGGCTTCTCCACGATCACGTTCCGGTTGGCCTCAAGCACCTGGATCGCCACCGCCTCGTGGGCCGTAGCGGTGGTACAGACGTGGACCAAGTCCACTTCGGCGAGCAGAGCCTCAAGCGTCTCGTAGGCGCGGATGCCGCGTTCGGCAGCATACGCCTCGCGGTGCTCGCGGGAGGCATCGTAGACTCCCGTGAACTCCACGTTCGTGCCGTAGACGCGCTGGATGGCCTCGTAGTGGAAGGAGCCGGAGAACCCGCACCCCACAATCGCACTGCGAACGGTTGGTTTTGCCATGGACTATCCTCCTTGCGCCCCAGGGGGCTACTTGCTTGCTGTTTTCACGGCCACGGTGTACATGGCCTGGACGCCGGGGGCTCTGCAACTGCCCACCGCGGCCCTGCCAGCCGGGAAAGACTTGCGGTAGACGATCAGATGACAACTGTTGGTGGTGGTCCGCAGGACCATCTTGGTCTTCTTCCAGTCCTTCAGCCAAGCGGGGAGCTTGCTGCACCGATTGTCGAAGCCGACAAACACGTCCACCGTCTCGGCGACCTGGAAGGTCATGAAGTCGGGATTGTCGGCCACGGAGCGATGATTCATCACCGTCTCGATATAGGTGCTGTTGGCCAGCTCCGGAGGAACGACAGTGAAGGTGTACTTGCGGTCGGTCGACCACAGCGCGCCCTTCCTGAGTCCCGCCCGGTGCACGCGATACGTGCCCTTGGCAGCGACCTTCAGATCCCTCACGGCCACGCCCTTGGGATCGTAGGCGAAGAGCTTCCGCTCCTCGTCTCGACGCGCGATTTCGCGGCATGCGGTGTAGCCCTTCTCAAGGACGTCCGGGTCGGTGCCCATCTCGGACACCAGAAGGCGGTGGCAACCCCGCAGGGCCAGCACATGGTGGGTCAGCTCCTTCGTTTCGGTCGCAACCTGTAGCAGGGGCTGGAAGGCAGCCGCTGTCGGCCATTCGGCCAAGGCGCGGATGGCGGCGTCCTGAATCTTGGCATCCGTGGCTTTGGTGGCTTCCACAAGTGCGGCTAGGCCTGCTGGCTCGCCGAGGATCCCCAGCGTGCGCAGCAGAGACCCACGTCCCGCCGGCGTGGCTGCCGCCATGCGCCCCAGACAGACCTCGCTCGCCCCGGCCTCACCGGGGAAGCGCCGGAGCAGAACTCCGGCGCAGGATTCATAGGGAGCACGCTTGCTGGCCGAGCCGAGATCCTCGTTCAGCATGCTCAGAGCGGCATCGCGGTGTGATTGGTCACCCAGCGCGCCGAGTCCCTTCAGGGCATCCTTGCGCACATTGCGGTCCTTGTCGCGGACAGCCTTCAGCAGCCACTTGGCCCCCGTCGGCTCGCCACGCTTCACCAGCAGATCCACGAGATCGCCCTTGGCCTTGCCTTCTGCTGCGTCCATGGCCGCGCCGATGGCGTCCCCCACGCCAGGGCCCGTGATGCGGCCCAGTGCGCCCAAGGCCGCCGCGCCGTCTGCTTGCTGCGCCCGAGCCAGGAGGGGATTGACATCTGCTACACTGCCCAGTACCGCCAAGGCGGAACACGCGGCGGAGACCACCTTTGCGTTCTCCGCAGCCAGTGCCCGTCGCGGCAGGGCGACGAACTGCTTGTCGCCGCGAGTCGCCAGCGCCTGCAGCAGCGTGATTCTGTCAACTGGCGCCAGTTGTCCATATTCGCCCACGGCAACCGTCACCAGCTCCATATCCGACAAGCTGGCCACCTGCGCCAGGGCGACCGACCGCACTTCGGGCCGGGAGTCGCGAAGTGCCTTCTGATAGAACCGTCGGGCCTCGGCCCGGGGCAACAGCCGCATACCGAGAGTCAACACGGCGGGATGGGAACTCGCTGGCAGCTTGCTGGCCGCCAGTTCACGACAGATACCGGCACTCGTTGGGTTGGCTGGGCATCGCCCCAATCCCTTCAACAGAGCAGCAGTCAGCGTGGACTTGGCGTTGCCAGCCGCGCCCTTCCAGGCACCATGCACGGCCTGCAATGCGGGCACCGTCCCGATCCGCGCCAACCCGCCGGCAGCAAGCTGCACGACTTGGGGATCAGCGTCCTTCAGCACGCCCGCAAGCACAGCCACGGCGTCCGCGCCCGTCTCACCGAGACAACCAACCGCAGTCAGGCGTACGCGCCCCTCGAGCGTGGGCAACGCGGCCGCGAGCGCCTTGCTCGCCGCCGGTGTGCCAATCCGAGCGAGGGCCACGACGGCCGTTTCCCCCACGTGTTCCTCCTTGCTGCCAAGCTGGGCGGCCAGGGACTGGACGGCTCCCGAGCCGCCCAACAGGCCGAGCTGACGACAGAAGAAGCGCCGGGCGGCAGGGGTGGTATCCGCCTCGGCGAGGGCCTTGGCCAATGCGGTGGCGATCCGGTCCCGCGTCTCCTTCGCCCGGCCACTGGCCAGGGAAACAGCCTGCTGGATGGCGAACAGGGCCTTGCGGCTCTGGCCGAACTCGTAGGTCTTCGCTGCCGGGAGCTTCCCAAGAGCGCCAGCGAGCGTGGCAGCGACGAATGGCTCGGGAAGCTCGGGCTTCTCTTTGGCAAACGCGGTGAAGCGCTGGGCAATCTTGGCATCCTTGGTTGTGCCGGAGTGGACAACCACGCGATAGGCCAACACCACTGCTTCGCCTTCCTTCAACACCAACGGCTTGGGCAACCACTGCATGGGAGTAGGCGAGAAGAACCCGTAATCGCGGGTGAACCAGGGACTGGGGTACCAGCGGTTCGAGGGATGCTGCAGGATGGCCGCTCCCTCGACCGCGCCGTCACGCGTGCCGAAACTGTCCATCCAGGGCGCGGCCTTGCCAAAGGTCGCCTTCTCTCCGGCCAGACCGGCAGCATCGACCATCGTCCCTCCGGACTTCACCGACAGAGCCGGCGCCATCCGCAACGCGAAAAGCGAATGGTTGGTCTTGGTGATGGTGATCTGAGTCAGCGGCACCAGAACGATGGTGAAATCGATGACTCGGATGTCCGCGCTCGGCGCGCGGACCGCGATCCGGCGGTAGTCGCGAAGCACCGGAGGGTCGAGCGTGTCGCCCTTGCGGGGCGTCCAGTCGGAGATGTCGGTAATGACGACTTCCTCGCCCTTGGCGACCGCTACCTGCGGCCCTTGAGAGAAAATGTTGCCATCCGGGCGTTGGTGGTGCCAGTAGTCGCGGCCATTCAGATGGTCACAGCCAAACCACATGGAGTTGTGATGCGGATACGGCTCGCTGGATTCCGTGGTCACGGACTTGCCGCTGCGAGGACCAGCCAGGGGCCAGAGGTAGGGCTTCTTGAGATCGCGGCCAAACTTGTACTGCGTGAACAGCTTGCCGTCGATCTCGACCGCGACGGTCGTGCCATCCACCTTCGCGGTCAGCGAAGGCGCGGCAGACGCGGCGGGGCCGAGGAGAGAGGCGAAAAGGCAGAAAAGGAGCGGCTTGCGTGTGTATGGCATGGGGTGGGTCTCCTGGCTACAACTGCCACGGGGCCCGCATGGGGCGCGAGAGCATGCGGTTGGCGGTGTCATCGTCCAGGAAACGCTCCCGGACGGGATCCCAACGCAGACGACGCCCCAGACGGGCGGCGATATCACCGAGAATGCAGGCCGAGCACGAACGGTGCCCGTTCTCCACCGGGGCCACGGGCTGCGAGCGGCTACGGATCGCGTGCACGAAGTCATGCGTGTGCCCGCCCACGCTCCGCTGGAGATGGACCTCGCCGGGACCGATCGGGCTTTTGAGGAGCGAAGCCGGATCAGCCTCGAT
>JABGQJ010000595.1 GCA_018648945.1 Victivallales bacterium | reverse complement strand
CTGCTCTTCCGGAGAAGAGAACACGCGTGTGCACGGCTTCCCGCCTGTTTCTTGTTCGCCTGCGCGCTACGCGTTCCTTACTCGCCCTTCTGGGGCAGGGCCTTGACCACCCGGTAGCTGTTGCGGAGGACGAGGCTCTGCCCGGACTTCAGTTCGGCCTTGGCCGACCACTGTTCCAGGTTCACGCGGCCCTGGTTGCCGTTGCGGTTCAGGTAGCAGAAGTCCACCTGTTTGGGGGCGAAGGTGTTCAGGATGCCAAGCCCGGTCTGCTCATCGAATAGGCCCCAGCCACCAGTCGGGCATTCCCTGCCGCGCAGCCAGACTTCCTTCTCGGACTCCGGATCCTCGGGAATGGCCAGCGGGAGCACGCGCCAACTGCCATCGGCTTGCTTGAGGAATGCCTGCGCCTTGGCAATGCTCTTCACGGCGAAGGCGGGATGGGTGCGGAACTGCGCCTTCTTGGTGGCTTTGGTCGCATTGCGGAGGGTGGAGGTGACGATCACCTCTGCCTGGTCGGTGACCAACTCGACTTTGCGGTTCATGACGAACCCGTTGGGCAACCCGCACTCCAGCTCGACGGAGCGCTCGTCCTGCTTGACCACCCGGTAGTTCTCGCTCCAGCCGGGAGCCCGGTAGCCGGTGGTGCTGTATTCCTCGTAACCGCCCTCCCCTGGCAACCAGCCCTCGGCGTCACTGCCGAACTGCTTGAGTAACTGCGTGCCACTGGCCACATCCTGCAGGGACCAGATCCGCCCCCCGATCTCGGGGATGATCTCGGCGACCAACCGCTCGTTGCGCAAGGTCAGGAGCTTGACCGGACGGTTCCGCTGCTTGGTCACTTGGAGCCAGTTGTCGAAGTATCCCCGCTGTCCCTCGCGGACGTGGGTCACGCCTTCGCCCCGGGCCGTCTTCTCGAAGCGCTCCACAAGCCCTCCATCCACCGTGTCTGTCGACAGTGCGTCGCCATCGCGTTTGAACCGATTGCTGCCCAGGGCAAGCCTGGTATACATGATCGGCAGCCGGGCCACGCGCACACGATGCAGCAGCACGGGATCGCCCGACACTGCCGCTTCCGCACGATCGAACAGCTTCGCGGCTTTGGCCAGCATTTCCGGGTCGTCCAGGTAGGAACTCGGCGAGCTGTAGATGCGCACGTGCCGCTCGGTGTCCGAGCACACGTCCCGATGGATCAGGTTGAGGTAACGGCGGATGTCCTTCGCGGCCGGGCCATAGTAGGCTGCCACGAACTCGTCGATGGCCTGATCCGTGTCGTAGGAGGGGTCCCACAGGGTCTTGGCGATCAGGTAGGTGCGCAGCTCGGCCAGTTCGCCGCCCTTGGAGAAGTAGTTGGCCTCCTCGTAGATCCCGGTTACGCCATGATCGCGGAAGAACTGGATATTCGGCTTGATGACATAGAGGTTTGGGAAGGGTTGGATGGTGTGAGCGTAGTTGATGACGTAATCCCAGATGTGGAGTCGGTCGCTGATGGCGTCCCAACCCTTGATGTCGTCCACGAAGGTCTTGTTGAACGGGCAGTCCTCCAGCGTATGCACGAAGCAGCACTCAATCGAGCAAAGCCGGACAGCGACGTTGGGGCGGGGCTTAACGATCTTCGGCGGCTTGCGCGTGTACTGGTAGGCCAACGTATCGATGATCCTGTCCGGACTCTCGTCGACCACCGCGTCGGCGATGCCGTTCACAAAATGCAGCAGCGGGCCAGCCTGGCCGCCTTCCTTCTCGGCCAGGGCCTCGCACTTCGCGCATTGGCAGTAGTTGTGCCAGTCGTTCTGGGAGACGGAGATGATCTGGCAGTCCGGGCTCTCCTTGATCCAGCGCTTGACCGTCTCGGTGGCAATGCGCAGGACATCGGGATTGGTCAGGCAGAGCTGCGTCCGGTCGGGGCCGACCCGCACGCCCTTGATTTCCGAGTAGTATTCCGGGTGCTCCGCGAAATACGTCTCCGGCGGGACCAGATGCCGGAAGGTGTGCACGAACCCACGGTACTTGATCTTGCCGCCCCATTTCTCGTCGGCGTGGGAGTACAGCCCGTTCAGTTGGTTGCGCACGCCGAAGGTGGGCGGGCGGCAGTT
Source organism: Victivallales bacterium (assembly GCA_018648945.1). The sequence goes on along the minus strand of JABGQJ010000595.1, from coordinate 2,805 downwards.
GGGGTAGTCCGTGTCCCGGTACTCGAAGGGCGGAATGTAGACCTTGTTCAGATTCTTGATCAGGACCTTGCCGGATTTGGGGATCGTCGTGCAATCCGCTGTGAACCAGCGGCAGCCACAGTAGTCTTCCAGGAACGTGTAGACCGCGTAGAGCACGCCGCGCTGGTTGCCCGCCAGGATCAGCGCTGGGCCGTCCGTCAGCACCCGGATGCCTTCCACGCCCAGGCTGTCGAAGTCGATCCGCAAGCCCCGCCGCTGGAGCAATTCGCTCTTGCCAATGATGATCGGGTAGCGCCGGTCTGCATCCGCCGCCCGCACCACGTCCAGCAGTTCCCCGGTCATGGCCTCGATGTGGAACTGTAGCTCACGTGCTGCGTGCGCCTCGGGCTTGGTCGGTTGGTCGGGGGTCACAATCTGATACATCCTGGCGGTAACCGAACGGCCAGCGATGGAGAGTCGCATGGAACCCAACGACGTCTGCCGCTCGGCGAGGACCTTCTTCTGCTTGGCCAAGTCCTCTTGCAGGATGGCCAGCGCCTTCTCCAGAGCTGGCTTCCCCTTGGCAGCAGCGACGGCTTCCGTGAGAGTCTGCTCGCGCAACGCAAGCTGTGCCGCCGTTTCCTTGACGGGACGGACGGTCTTGCTCGCGCCAACTCCCATGATCCGCTTGACCGCAGCCACCGCATGGTCCGCGCCATCGGTTGCTGCCAGCGCGTCGAGGCAGAAGGCCAGCCGTTCGCCCTCATCCATATCGCTGGTTAGTTCGCGTAGACGATGCTTGGCATCGGGCCAACGGGTGCAATCGTGCCGGATCATCTGCACGACCCATTTGCGTCGCTCCGCCGCCGTCCCTGCTCGTTTCGCGAGCAGACAGGCGATGTCCGCCTTGGTTCCCTGATCTCCCTTGGCCATGACTGCATGCACTTTGGCCAGATTGCCCCTCTCCAGGTAGTAGCGAGCCAGCAACTGCAGACCGGTCTGGCTGCGCGAGCCGCTCTTCTCAATGTCGGTAATCGTCTGCTCGGGCGTCTTGATGCGCTCGACCGTCACATCATCGATGTAGGCCACAGCCTTCGCCGCGCCGGACGCAACCAAGGGATGAAACGTCACCTGGCCCACTGGCACGACGAAGGTGCTGCTCACCTTCTGCCACTTGTCTCCCTTCGGCACGGCGATGCTGGTCATATACGCCCAGCCATAGGAGTTCCACCCATAGGCATAGAGCGCCCGGAGGTCGCCTTGGGCAGCTGTGCCCTTCGCCCAACCCGTGGCGCGATAGGTGGCAAACGGCTCGACCGTCAGGTTGCCACCGAGGGCCCGGAAATGCTCTCTCGTCCCACCCACGCGCAGCACCCCGCACTTCTTTCCCGTCCGCGCCGCTGCCGCATCACCATGCGATTCGAAGCTGGGGTCGGGGAAGACGTTCGGCCCCGCCTGGACCAAGCCTACCAACACACACATCACAGCGAGGGAGATCAGACGGCGGGGGAAAGACGACATCATATCAGGTTCCTCAGGTGAGAGTCACAATGGACCGAGTGGCAAGATAGGTGCAAGCACGGGCCATGTCGAGCATGCAACAGCAGACACAGGCTTGCTGGGGTTGACACTGTGCCCAGCAGAGCTTTCTTATCCGCGTCACCCCACAACGCGAAGGCCGAGGATACCTGCCATGTCAAACAGGACCGAGTGGGCCGATTTCTTCAACGGCCACGCTCCCGAATATGACGACAACTGCTTCACCAGGAACACGCCGGCCGAGATCAAGTTCCTGCTGGCAGAGCTGAACGTGCCTGCGGGCGGGAGTGTACTCGACATCGGGTGCGGCACTGGCCGCCACACCGTTGCCCTGGCCCAGCTGGGTTACCACGTGACCGGGCTGGACATCTCCGCCGAGATGCTGGCCAAGGCCCGGGCTCGGGCCGATGCCGCCAGGGTGAATGTGGATCTCAGAGAAGGCGACGCCACCGAGTTTTCGCTGCCCCCCGAGTTTGATGCCGCCATCTGCCTCTGCGAAGGGGCGTTTGGTCTCCTCGGCACCCAGAACGACCCCATTGAGCAACCCCTGGCTATCCTCCGGAACATGGGTGCCGCCCTCAAGCCGGGCGCGCCCTGCCTGCTCACCGTGCTCAATGGCATGGCCATGATCCGGCAGTATGGCCCCGAGGACGTGGCCTCCAGGAAGTTCGATCCCCTCTCCCTCACCGAGCGTTCCGGCGTCTCGCCCTACTCCGACGGACGCCCCACCCCGCTCCGGGAACGGGGATTTGTCCCCACCGAGCTCGTCCTGCTCTTCCGCCTGGCGGGGCTGAACGTACGCAGCATCTGGCGCGGCACGGCAGGTGGGTGGGAACGGGCCACGCCAAAGCTCGACGAGATCGAGCTCATGGTCGTTGCCGAGAAGCCCGCGTAACCGCCCCTCTTCCCCACCCCAGTCGACCGATTCCGACTGATTCGTCTGATCCCCATCCCCGAAGACAAGCGGCGAGACGCCGCTTCCACGCTGGAAGACAAGCGGCGAAACACCGCTCCCACTACCGCCTGAACCCGATGGCATTGAGGTACATATTGCGGTCCTGTCCATCGGCATAAAGGTCGTTGATGTAGGCCAAGATCAGGTGGTGCTTCCCAGCGCTGAGCTGGATCTTGCCGACCGCAAACGTCTCGCTGTTCGGGCTCGCCACCTCGACTTCGCCGGCCACCTCGCCATCGACTGTCAGGCGCACCTTGGCGTACTCGCCGGCGGCAGGTTTGGAGTAGCCGCGCACGACCAGTTCGTACTGCCCTGCCTCTGCGCAGACGAAG
>JABGQJ010000594.1 GCA_018648945.1 Victivallales bacterium | reverse complement strand
CCCTTGCCGGGGATCGGCGTGTTCCAGAGCAACCCCTCGGTTGCCGACCACTTCACAGGGCCCGGACCGGGGCCATGCCCGCCGGCAGCCCGGAATCCCGGCCAGTCGTTGGCGGAGAGCGTAAGGGCGGAGGCGAGGAGGGCGACGGCAGACCAGCGAGGGAGGGACATGCGGTACTCCAGCAAGGGCTCGGAATTCAGCGGCTTGGCTCAACAGCGGGCTCCGGCTCCAGTTCCTCTTCACTCTCCGGCTCGATGATCGCCGCCAGCGCGTGCAGGCCGGGAAAGAAGTTGGGCTCGGAGATGCTGCAGTGGAACACGGACTTCTCGTTTTCCCTGGCGAAGAGATGGAACGTCCCCTCCTGAACACTGGACCCCTGGTAGTCCTCGAAGGACATGCTCTGCCACTCCCCCTTGCCGATCAGTTTGGGCGGTCGATAGCGGATGCCTTCAGCGGTGACCTGCAATGCCTTGGTCCACTCGAAGGCGCCGGTCTCGCTGTATTGGTGAAGTAGGCGCTGGGCCACCACGGCGGCAATGTGTTCGCGCAGTTCGTCCAGATCCTCGTCCACGTTTCTGACGCTGGTGGAGTACTTGATGGGAGGGGTCTCCTTCGGGTCGTCGGTCATGAAATTCATGACCAGGCTCGTGCCCGTGTAGGCCCCGTTGTAGTACATTCGGGTGGCCGAGTAGGTGAAGGAGGCCACTTGGGTGTAGAGCAGGCTCTTCTCCTTGCCGGCATAGCGCCAGCTCACGCCGCGTTCGTGGCAACGGAAATAGCCGCGGATCAAACCACGCGCGAAGTAGATGAGCGGGATTCCCACCAGGGCAAGCACAAGGGGGATGGCAATCACCAGGAGAATCCAGCCAAGAACCTTGGACTGGCGTCGCTCAAAGAGGATGCGCCCCAAGCCCCCGCCCTGCGGTTCGCCCTGCTGTTCCTCGCGCTTGGCGAGGTGCCGCGCGACGATGGCCATGATCGGCAGGATGTTGGCCTCTGCCGGATTGAGCTTCAGCGAGGCGAAGTCGTCTCCTTTCTGCCAGACGCAGAACTTGCCGTCGAAGACACCGGTCTCGACGATATCGTCGAGCGCTAGGCTCTTGCCGCCGTAGTGCAGCGAATGGGCATCCAGTTGCAGGCCGCCAGGGGACTTGACCCGTCCGCCGCCCTGGATTACCTGCTCCAGCCGCTCGCCGATCGCGCCGCTAGCCACATCCGCCAATGCCTGCATGGCCTCGGTTTCGCCCTGATCCTTCTTGGCCTTGATGTAGCAGTCGATCTCGACGAGTGGCTTCTTCGGCGGATCCTGCTGGCGCCAGAGCTGTAGAACATGGCGAACGCCGGTGAAGATGCCGTTGGCATAGTGTGGTTTGGGCTGGTGAGAGATGGCCGCCAACTCATCGAGAAGAATCTCTGTCTGCCTTCCCGCCTTGGTTTTGACCTGGGCTCCGTTCTCGAACAGGCAGATGTGCCAGCGCCGGCGTTTGGCGATGACCAGAACGATCCCCATGACCGCAACTAGAGCACCCACCGCAGAGACGGCGCCGGCGACCATGCGGTCGTCATCCGACACGAAGGCGACAATACCCGCGATGATGCAGACCCCGACCCCGACGGCAGCCAGCACGGCCGGGGATGCGGGCGTGCGCCCCTTCACGATGAATGGATCGCCGACCAGATTGCCCAACTGCTCTTTGCCCATGGCTCGGTTTCCCCTTGTCCGGAACGGCTCTAGTCGGCGGGCTCCTGGCTGTATAGGCCCTGTTCGCAGGCGACCACAAAACTCTCGGCCGCGATCTTGAGCTCCTCCCAGCGATTGCGGATCAGGTTGGCCTCACCGCTGTCGATCACGCCGTCGTCCTCGATGCTGTTGGAGACGTTGTCGAGCAGGGCGGAGAAATCGCTGAGGATACGTTGGGTGATGCGCAGCACCGGTTCCGGAGGATCGTCCACGGTGACTTCCGGATTGCGCACGGGGAAGCAGCCGGCCAGTTCGCAGACCCACTGGATGAGTTCGCGGTCCTGGGTGATCTCGTAGAACCGGCGAATGCGGTCGAGGGGGTTGTCCGAGCCGCTCCCGAGGTCGTCGAGCTTGGGCTCGCACCACTTGTAGACCAGGGATTTGGACAGCCCCATGTCGGCAGCAACGGACTTGATGCCCAGCTCCCTGGCGGCGTCGCGGAGTACTTGGTGGGATTTCCTGGCCATGATGATCCTCCGGTTCGGGGGGCTGAACACTCGTGTTCGCGGGCAACTATACGTGCGGATTGCGTTCCGTGCTATGGTATTGAGCCAGACCCGAAACGCCACGATGGAGAACGAGCCTTGCATGCCGTCGATCATGAACCGCGAATCGTCATTCTGGGATGTGGTCGTTGGGGCCGCACCTGCCACAGCCAGCTCATCGAGAAGACCCCTGGCCTCCGCCTCCATGGTATCGCCGGTCGCGATCCGGCGAAGGTGGCGGCCGCCAGCACGGAGGTCGGGCGCAAGGGCTATGTCGGCTTTGCGTCGGTCCTGGCCGATCCCGAGGTCGATGGCGTGGTCCTGGCCACACCCAACAGCACCCATGCGGATCTGGCCGTCCAGGCCCTTGGCGCTGGCAAGCATGTGCTCTGCGAGAAAGTCATGTGCCTGAACACGGCGGAGTTCGACCGCATGGCGCTGGCGGCCAAGGAATCGGACCGGCTCCTCTCCGTCTTCCAGAACCGGCGGACGGACGGCGATTTCCGCACGGTCTGCGCCCTCCGGGAGGCCGGGGAACTGGGGGATGTGCGCTGGGTCGAGATGGCCTGGCAGGGCTTCGGCATCTGGGGCGGCTGGCGCGGCGAAGCGGCCATGGGCGGCGGCAAACTCTACGATCTGGGCGCGCATATGGTCGATCAGATCCTCCAGCTCTTCCCCGAGCCGGTGACCAGCGTCTACTGCCGCATGCACCACGACATGCCCGAGCGGGACGTGGAGAGCGAGGCCCTTGTGGTCATCTCCTTCGCCAGCGGGAGGACCGCCGTTGTCGACGCCTCCAGCCTGGCCGCAATCTCAAAACCTCGGTTCTATGTGCGCGGCACCAAGGGTACCTTCCAGAAGTTCGGGCTCGACCCCCAGGAGGATGCGATGAAGGCAGGGGACATCGAGACGGCGGTCGAGCCCGAGAGTCTTTTCGGCACCCTGAAGACCGCCGATGCGGAACGGCTGGTGCCAACGCGGGCCGGTTGCTGGCTGGACTTCTACGCCAATTGGCGTGAGGCCCTGCGAGGCAGCGCGGCCCCGCTGGTGTCCCTGCCCGAGGCCCGGCGCGCGATCCAGGTGCTGGAAGCCGCCCACCACAGTGCCCGCGAAGGGGTCGCCATCCATCTCTGAAGGACTTGCGCTCGCTGCGTCCGAGCCACCTGCGGCGGTCGACGGTTGCGGCCGTCGAAGACCCGCCATGTTCTTCCCAATAGGGACGAATAGCGGACCTCCTTCACACGTCTTCTTGCACTCTCCCTTGCACCATGTATCTTGTCCACCGATGGCAGGCTCTCTATAGGTACATCCCTTGCAGGGGGTCGGCCATACCCGCAAAGCCCAAGTACAGCTCCGGAGGTCGACGGTAATTTCCTTTTGCACCGCTCCCGAACGGTGCCCCTGAACTCGCCACGCATAAGTGGCGGCGTCTCTGCTCTGACGCCCGATATGGGACAGAGGCGTAGAAATCGGGCTGGCTGGAGTGTCCTGCGGACAGGCACTTGAGTAAGAAGCAGTAAGACCGCCGGTTGATGTACACAGTGATCGCGAGGCCGCAACGGCGCTCGCGGGATTCTGCAGCAGCGACCCATTCGGATTCATACAGGTCGCTCAGGCATCCTGCAAGAAGGTCCCTCACCTTCTTCCCATGAAACCCCCCCTATCCCAGAGTCTCGTGACTCGTCCCCGTCTGCCATGCGCGTCAAGGTGGACATGCGGGGTACTCTTTTTGTACGATTACTTGGCGACATCAAGGATTCAGTAGACGATGAATATCTACGTTGGTAACCTCCCCTACTCGGTCAATGACGATATGCTTCGCAGCATGTTCGAAGAGTATGGTGCCGTCGATTCCGCCCGCATCATCATGGACCGTGACACGGGCCGCGCCAAGGGCTTTGGCTTTGTGGAAATGGGCAACGACACCGAGGCTAACGCCGCGGTCGCCGCCCTCAACGGCCAGGACTGCGAAGGTCGGGCTCTGACTGTCAACGAAGCGCGTCCCCGCGCCGAGCGCGGCTCTCGCGGCGGCGGCGGTGGTGGCTATGGCGGCGGCGGCGGCGGTTACGGTGGCGGTGGCGGACGCTACTAAGCGCCCCCTGCTCCACGAATGAATGCGTCTGGTTCCTCCTTGGGGCAACCCGGCAGCACAACCAGACCCGAGACGAAACAAACTTCAAGGATTCAGTGAACGATGAATATCTACGTTGGTAACCTCCCCTACTCCGCAGACGACGGCCAGCTCAACACCATGTTCAGCGAATACGGCACCGTCGATTCCGCCCGTGTCATCATGGACCGCGACAGTGGTCGTTCCAAGGGCTTCGGCTTTGTCGAAATGTCCAGTGACACCGATGCCCAAGCGGCCATCGAGGCCCTGAATGGCCAGGATCTGGACGGTCGTGCCCTGACCGTCAACGAAGCGCGTCCCCGCGCCGAACGCGGCTCTCGCGGCGGCGGCGGCGGCGGCGGCTATGGTGGCGGTGGCGGCCGCTACTAGGCGCCCCCCCTGCCCCACAGTTGATTGTGTCTGGTTCCTGCCATCCAACAATCCGGCAGGAACCGGACGTGAAGCAAAACGAATCCAAGGACTCAGCACCTGATGAATATCTACGTTGGTAACCTCCCCTACTCCGCAGACGACGGCCAGCTCAACACCATGTTCAGCGAATACGGCA
>JABGQJ010000593.1 GCA_018648945.1 Victivallales bacterium | reverse complement strand
CGCCTCCCTCCGGCGACGGCGAGTAGACCCCGGTTTCCCAGCCCCATTCCTCGCGTCCCGCCCGGAATGTGTCATGTTTACAGGGATGCCGAACGCCATCAACGAGGAGCCCTGCCATGCGTCCCCACGCCGCGATTTGCGTATCGATCGGGATCTGTCTCTCCCTCGCCACGTCTTGCCAAGGACCACGCACCCCCCTTGGACCCGTGCCGACGGCCAAACTGACTGATGGCACCTACCCCGGGATTGGCAAGTCCGGCCCGGTGAAGGTGGTGGCGGAGGTCCAGTTCGCCGACGGTCGCATCGCTGGCATCGTCCTCGCCAAGCACCGTACCTGGAAGGGACGAGCAGCGGAGAAGGGCGTGCCCGAACGGATTCTCCAGACCCAGTCCACCAAGGTCGATGCGGTCACTGGTGCCACCTACAGCAGCGAAGCGATCATGCGTGCCGTCCAGCAGGCCGTCGAACATGCAGGACAGTATTGACCCGGCATTTGCCGTTCAAGGAAAGCTCGTGGACATGCAGAACCGGGCTTGCGCCATCGACCGGCCTAGGAAGCGACGATCTCGGCGGGGGTCGATGGGGCTGGGGAACGCCAATCGGCATGCAGGTGATTCCGTAGATGGGGTAGAGGTCCCATGAAACGCCATGGAGCTGGCTTGAAGGCCCAACCATTCCCGCTTTGTCGGCCGCAGATCGCGGTCGTTGGCAGCGGGGCGCAGCCCTTCGCCGTTGACTGCGGGGAGTGCTGGCGGCTTCTGCTCGTGCCGCAGATCGGCAGGGGCTCCCTGTGCGCTACCTACGTTGCTGACGGCACGCATCCCTCACGGTGGGTGCTCTGGGACGTCTGTCACTACCGCGTCGAGCGGCCTGCCGCGATCCATGGCGTCGAAGGCGTCGAGATCCTTGCCGACCGATGGGAGCGGCAGACTGGCTGGGTCCGAGATGTCCCAACCAGGTGGTTCATGCGACTCACGCCCAAGCATCTCCAGTGGCTCGGCGAACTCAGCACGGAGTGTACGTGCCATGGGCCGGAGTTCCAGGTCCTGCACACTTTCCTTGACCCACCAGATGAGGATTGGAGCGACCCTTCGAAGCTCGGTCGTCTTGAGGATTCGCAGACGGCTCGGCACATCGCGGATACCGGGCAATATGTCCTACAGCCCGACGGGACGTACAAGCGGAAGAAGGGGGGCGGCGGCCAGGGAGCGGAAGGGCTCGGAGCAGGAGTATACCGTGTGCGAGTTGAGGAGCGGGCATTCACCTGCCTTCGTGTGATGCAGGTCGATCCCGACATGCCGGACGTGCTCGACGTTGGCTTCGTCACGCGGGAGGGACGGACGGTCTTGCACCGTCGGTACGAAGAGAATCACTGCCTGCCCGAGCAAGCTGACATGCGGGGCTGCAGCACGTGGACAGAAGCCTACCCGGACAATGACCGCATCACCCTTGACGGCAGGATCTTCGTTGTTTGGTATGAACGCATCGCCGCATTCGCCTTCGGCCTCGACCCAGAGGGGGGAGAAGAGTAATGCGGGCCCGGGAAGGCCAATCTCTCCGTCATCCCAGACCCGGATGGCGGCAGGATCGCGCGGGAGGCCGCAACTTGCGGGTGGGCAGGCATCAGCTACATTCTCTGGGTTCGGTCCAGCCGATGCGTAGCGGGGTGCCATAGCCCCTCTCGCAGCTACCAGTCGGGCAGCGACCTCTCCCGTATCCCCCACCAGCCATGACCAAGAGCAGTCTGGACCCATGAAATCAGGGAAGTCCTTTCTCGAACGCCTTGTTGACCGGATGGACCGGATGGATCCATCCAATCTCCAGACCTATGTCCACCGGCTGGTCCGGGAGAAGGGCTTTCTGGAGACGGTGTTCAACACGATCCACGAAGGGGTGATTGTCCTCGATCATGCCTTGCGGGTGCGGTTCATCAATACCTCGGCCACGCGCTTGCTTGGCATTCAGTCCGACCCGCAAGGCGAGCGAATCGATCGCCATCTGCGCGAGTTGGACTGGGCCGCGCTCATGGAGGCGCCCCCCGAACAGTGGCGCCGTGCGTCTCGCCAGGAGATCGAGGTGTTCTACCCCGAGCACCGCTTCCTGAGCTTCTACATCGTCCCCGTTGGCGACGACGAGGATGACCGGCCGCGCAGCGCTCCCCTGGCCGCCTTGATTCTGCAGGATGTCACCGAGACCCGGGAGCATACCGAAGAGCATGTGGAGTCGCAGCGAGTGCAGGCCATCACCATGTTGGCGGCCGGGGTCGCCCACGAGCTTGGCAACCCCCTCAACAGCCTCGGCATCCATCTGCAGTTGCTTTCCCGCTGTCTGGGCAGCGTCTCTGATCCGGAGGTGAGCGAGGAGGCGAGCGAGCTCCTGGAAGTCGCCGCCCAGGAGGTGAAGCGACTGGATGGGATCGTGCAGAATTTCCTGCATGCCGTGCGCCCCGTGCCGCTGGCGCTGGAGCCCCTTGACCTCTGCAAGACGCTCGCCTCGACCCTGCAGTTCCTCCGCCGGGAGATCGAGGAGCGGGGCATTCGCGTGGAGGCAGCCATGCCCGACTCCCTGCCCACCATCATGGGGGACGACGACCAACTTCGCCAGGCCTTCTTCAACATCCTGCGCAACAGCGTGCAGGCCATGGGACAGGACGGCCTGATTCGCATTGAGTGCGGCGTGCGCGATGACTTCGTCGATGTTCGTTTCATGGACGATGGCTCCGGCATGAGTACCGAGGATCTGACCCGCATCATGGAACCCTACTACACCACCAAGGCGCAAGGCACGGGGCTGGGCATGTTGATTGTCGAGCGAGTGGTCCGAGGGCACGGTGGCGAGCTTGGCATCGAGAGCAGTCCTGGTGCCGGGACCACTGTGACCATCAGCCTTCCCCGTCAGGACCGCCGCGTGCGTATGCTGCACGCGGGGGCCGAAGTGATCGAGATTGGCGACGACGTTCCGGTCAGCCCGCCAGAGGATGCCGATTCATGAGTGAACGCGTGCCTGTCGTATTGGTGATCGATGACGAGCGGAACACGCGCGAGGGACTCCGCCGCGCCTTCCGCAGCAAGTACGAGATCTTGCTGGCGGAGAGTGCCGCGCGGGGCCTTGAGCTGCTTCGCGAGCAGACCGTGGACGTGGTCGTGACCGACCTGCGCATGCCCGGCATGGATGGCATGGCCCTCACCCGCGAAGTGGCCGCCAAGGCCGATGCGCCGATCGTCATCATGCTCACCGCCTACGGCACCCTGGAGACTTCGGTCCAAGCGATGAACGTCGGTGCCTATGACTACCTCACGAAGCCGATCGACCTCGACAGCCTGGAGATGATCATTGACCGCGGGCTTGCGTCTCGCCGTGAGCGCCGGGAGAGCGCCAAGTTACGCGAGGAACCGGGCGGCCCGAACGGATTCGCGGGGATCGTCGGCAACTCGCGCGCCATGGCCGACGTGTTCGAAACGGTTCGCCAAGTCGCCAACGCCCGCTCCACCGTCCTGCTCACCGGCGAAAGCGGCACCGGCAAGGAGCTCTTTGCCCAGGCGCTTCACCAGCTCAGTCCCAGGAGTACCGGCCCATTCGTCGTGGTTCACTGCGCCTCCCTGAACCAGAACCTCCTGGAGAGCGAGTTGTTCGGCCACGAGAAGGGCTCCTTCACCAGCGCCCACGAACGGTCCGCAGGACGTTTCGAGCTGGCGGACGGGGGCACGCTGTTCCTTGATGAGATCGGCGAGATCAACCTGGCCACCCAGGTGAAACTGCTGCGCGTGCTCGAAACGCGCAGCTTCGAGCGGGTAGGGGGCACGACCACCGTCCAGGTGGATGTGCGTCTGGTGGCCGCGACCAATCGCGATCTCAAGGCGATGGTGGACGAGGGGAGCTTCCGGGAAGACCTCTTCTACCGGCTGAACGTGGTCAACGTCATGTTGCCGCCGCTCCGCGAGCGCCAGGAGGATCTACCTGTGCTGCTTGACCATTTCCTGCACGTGTTTGCGCGCGAGAACGGGAAGGAGCTTGCAGGCTTTGCCACCGAGGCCCTAGGGTTGTTGATTGCCTATGGTTGGCCTGGCAACGTGCGCGAGTTGCGCAACTGCGTGGAGCGGATGGTCGTCATGGCTCGAGGGGACCGCCTGACCTTGAAGGACGTTCCCGCGGATATCCGCAATGCGGTGGGCACGGCTCTCAGTCTGGACCGAGAAGCGCCGCTTCCCGATCCGGAGCAGGGCGCCGGGGACGTGTCGCTGGATATCGACACCAACGAGCGAAGCCTGGTCATGCGCGCCCTGAAACAGACCGGCGGCAATCGCACGGAGGCAGCCCGCATCCTTGGGATCAGCCGCCGCACTCTGCACCGCAAACTCCACACCTACGGTCTCGAAGACTTCTGATCCCGAAGGTGGGAAGTTTCCGGACTATCCTGTAGCTACCAGCTGGGGTCTGTGCTGAAGGGATTGGGTTCGGAGGTCCCGGCGGCGACTTGCAGAGGCGCGATGGCGAGGATCTGCGGCTGCTCCCCGTCGCTGCCCGAGGGGGCAGCGAGCGCACCGACAGCGGCGGGCAGAAGGCCCAGCCGGGCCAGCTCGTCCACGAAGGCGATGTCCGCCGCGGTGCGGGGCACCCCGCCTTCGTGGAGTTCGCGCCAGAGAGTGGCGGCGGCATCGTTGAGGACGAGGAGCCGCTCGGAGGCGGCATCGACCAGAGCGTGGGTACCGTCAAGGGCGACGAGGAAGGCAGGCGAGGGGTTGAGTTGCTTGGTCAGGTGTTTCATTACCTCACCTCGCTGTCGTCGGAGATTTCGCGGATCATGATCTGGTAGTCTGTGCCGTCTTCGGGAGGTGGATCCCATGGTATGGTGTAGTCGAAGATCGCCGGGTCGATGGTCATCTCCTTGAGTGGCACCCACTCGCCGCG
>JABGQJ010000592.1 GCA_018648945.1 Victivallales bacterium | reverse complement strand
AGGGCGCTTCCCTGGAACGTATCCAGAGGCCCGTCCTTGGCCCAGCAGTAGGGCACATACTCGCGCATGGCGATGGGGTGGCGGCGGTCCTCGGGGAAGACTAGGAACTCCCGGTCTGGATGGCGCGCCAGCAGAGCTTGGACCTCTGTCGGACTGGCCGTGCGCTCCATGTCGGAGAAGCGGTCGAACTCCGTGCGCGCCTGGAAGCCTAGGCACTCCGCCTGGGGCAACTTGTCGCCAACGGGCAGTCGACCTGCCGTCAATCCCACGTCAGCCAGCCACGCGGCCGTGGCCGTAGGCTTGGTTGGCAGGTACTTGGCCTGGGGGAAGTTCCCTCGTCCCGGCTCAACCGGGAGGTAGTAGACATGGTACTGACCCGCCCCCGTGGTCGGCTCGAAGACGAGACGCCCAACCTGTTGCGTGCTGTCCGCGAGCAGGACTGTATTGGCCACCCGCTGCCCCTTCTTGTCGGTGACCACGACCGCTTTCTGGCGCCAATCCGCATCCCGCCGCCGCCACGGAATCTCCGCCACCACATGGTGAGCGCCCTGAGCGACCTGGATCACCGCGCGGTGGTTTCCCAGAGCCAGGTCTGGCCAACCACCTACAGGCGGCAGGTCGGCGTGAGCAAGCAAGCCGGTCATAAGCACAACTCCCATCCACTTCGCAGAGGCCATGGTCGCATCCCGTTCGGACTACCTCGGCGGCTTGGCGCAGCGTAGCAGGCGCACGGCGCTGCTGCCGCCGCCGACAGGCGGGGCGGGCGGCGGCGGCTCGGGCGGCTCGATGGCGATCCCGTCCTCGAACCACATGGCGTGGCGCCAGACGCGCGCCAGCTCGGCACCCCAATGCACGCGGAAGTTCTGGAGCCGCAGGCCAACGGTGTAGCGGGCGTAGATCGCGGCTGGCACCGCGGGGCGGCCTTCCACGCCCGTGTTGCCAAAGATGCCGTATGGGTAGGGAACGGCTTCCACGAACGCCTCGTTGTCGGTGCCGCCATGGATGTGCAGATCCCAGTCCTGAAGACAGACGCCACGGACGGGATTCCCCGGATTGCCGCCGATGTACGACCCCGCCGTGACATAGGCGCGGACATTCCGGATGCTGAGATTGCGGATTCCCGCCTCGGGATCGGGATCGGCCCCATGGGTGATCTGCAGGGGCAAGGTGACATCCATGGTCAGATTGGCGAAGCTGATGTTCTCAATGAGTGTGCCGCGTGGGGTGCGCTCGTTATACCGGGAGATGACATTGATCCCGGTGCGGGCATCGGCCATGACCAGGTTCGAGAGCGAGCAGTTGCGGACCGTGCCATCGCCCACCCCCACGCGAACACAGTTGCAGGGGGTGTGGAGGACACAGTTGCTGACCACCACGTTCTCGCAGGCCTGGTCGCGCCCGAGGTGCCTGGGGTTCCCTCGCAGAGTGATACAGTCGTCGCCGACGGCGATCAGACAGTCGCTGATGGTCACATCATGGCAACAATCCACATCGATTCCGTCGCCATTGGCAGTTTCCGGGGGATTGGTGATGCGGAGGCCCCGCACCCGCACATCCTCGCAGCCGAAGAACATGAGCGTCCAGTATGGGGAGTTGCAGAGCGTCACATCACGGACGGCCACGTCCCGACAGTTGCAGATCCAGATCATTTGCCCCGGCCGCCAGTCGCGGATCGGGAAGTTGGCCCGCTTGTGCCGGTACCCGTCCGCGCGCTTGTCGTTGGCCAGGGAGCCGAAGAAGGCAGAGGAGTTGCCATCGACCGTGCCGTCGCCGGTGATTGCGGCCCGGATGATGCCGTAGCCGATGATGAGATGGGCCCCGGTCACATTCTCGGTGGTGAATACCTGGTTCTCGGGGAACACGTCGTCGGCGTTGTAGTCGCTTCGGTCCTTGCTGCCGAGGAGCGTTGCCCCGGCCAGCAGGTGGAGGTCCACATGGCTACGCAGGTACAGCGTGCCGGTACGGTAGGTGCCGGGGGATACCAGCACCCGGCCTCCCCCCGCCTCGGCGCATGCGTCGATCGCCGCCTGCAGGGCGGTGGTGTCGTTCGCGGCACCATCGCCAAGGGCACCGAAGGCAGTGACCGGGAAGAGACCTGGGGTGGGAGATGTCATGGCATGCCTGCTTTGATTTGGGTTCGCAACGCTACTATGAATGTGCCCGCAAACCCACTCCCATGCAAGGAGGGTGGCGCGACACGCCGCCCGGCAGAGCAGACACATGGAGCGGGACTACAGCCGGGCAACTGCCGAGCCCGGCGAGGTTGCGCATGCGCGCGGAGCCGCCTATCTTCCGTTGTGGCAAAGCGTGGCATTCGGGTGGCTTCACCCGGCTTCCCTGGAATTGGCTCGCAGATGAAGGGGGTTACGATGCGCTCAAGTCCGACCATGGCCTGTGTTTTCGCTGCCCTTCTTGCGGCAGGAGGGGAGTCGCTCAAACCAGACCGGGAGGGTTTCCTCAAGCGCTATGCGCTGGCGGACGGCCAGAATATGAAGTTCGTCCCCCCGCCGTTTCATCCCTATCGTCTCCCCTTCTCTCGGGAACGAACGGTGGAGCTTCCCGGTCCCAGGCCGGCCGAAGCCGATGCCACATGGTACCGCTGGGATGCGGAACGCGGACTCAGCGTCTCGGGGCACGGATTTGGGCAGATTAGTGTGCGCACGGTCCTGAACTGTCTGTTGGGTGTCCAGAGCTTTGAGATGGAGGGCAGCCGGGCCATCCTGGAGACGCAGGTGCAGGGGGATTTCGTGGTGCGGGCAGGAGTGCCCCCGGCCAAGCTGCTTCCCGAGTTGGCGGCAATCTTCCGAACGCAGCTGAAGATCCCGGTACGCCTGGCGTACCAAAAGGTCAGACGGCCGGTCTATGTTGCCAAGGGCACGTTTCAGCACAAGCCCATCAACAAACCGCCATGGGATCGCCGGATCGAGCTCTACGTGCTGAAACTCAACGACGATCCCGCCGAGGGTGACCACTGGTCCGGGGGGCTTGAGGGGCTCATGGATGCCATCGGCACATATATCGACGCGTTCGTCATGGCTGACACGACCGGCCCGCCTCCCAAGCCCCCGCTGAGCTGGCGCTGCAACGGCAAGCGGGCAGGGGCAGCTGGCGCTGCCTGGGTCTTGTCGCATGTCACGGAGCAGACAGGTCTGACGTTTGTGCAGGAAGAGAGGACAGTGAGTGTCCTTGTGGCGCTACCCCTGAGACCAGAGGGCACTGGCCAGTAAGGCCATCTGGGAACCGCGAGTGCGGTTGGGCTGCCCCGACCCACGTGTCCCCCGCACGACCTGGAAAGGCAAGCTATTGGCCTACCCAGAGCCAGGGGCACAGCTGTACCGCTGACCAACGAGCCATGGCCACCCAATACACCACCGCCACCACCGTGGGCGACACACCGCCTGCCAGGAGCTCCGGTCCCGCAGCCTATTCCTACTCCCCTAGCTTCCGCCGCTTCTTCTTCAGGGATTTGGGCAGGTCCAGTTCGACGTACATGACCTCCCCGTCCCTATGCTCCATCTCCATCGTCCGGATGGTGCCGCGCGCCTCGTAGGTCCTCACCTTGTAGCGGTGCCCCCGGTAGCGCGTCTTGATCCCCGCGCGCTTCACATAGTAGTCCACCGCCGCCTCTGGGATCGCGACTTCGATGCTGCCGCCGTGCTGGTTGCCATCGTAGGTATATGCCTCCATGAACACATACCCCTCCTTGACGTCTTTCCCGCCGTCACGGCGAGCATTGAGGTAGGCGACCTCAAGCTTCACGACCTCGCCGACCTTACCCTTGGCTCGGCACGCTTCGGCCGTGTAGCGGGGGATGGCCTGAGCCACCACGCAAGCAAAGACTGTCACCAATGCTAACCGTTTCATTGTCTCTTCCTTAACTGCTGCTATCTCTCGTCAAGACTCCTGGTGCCTTCTGGGGACAACCCCACCTGCCGAACACGCACCGCTAAAGTGATGCGGGGGAAGGTGATTCTCCCCTCAGCAGATACATATACCGCCTTGGGAAGGGACATGCAACCCGATCCGACGGTGCCGCGGCGCTGTTTCGTTCCCAGAGAATGCGCGGCGGTACAAGGCTGCGTCGTCCCTGCAGGACTCACCCGCCAGTGACTACTTACCTAGGACTACGCTACGCTTTGTCCTAGGCTATACTGCCCCGCGCCCTTGGCGCTCCAGAGGCCCGATGGGCCGCTGCAATCTAGCCTGGGACGGAGCGCAGCGCAGTCCCAGGTCGGGCGACAGCGCCTCGTGAGTCCTGAAGGGACGGCGCAGGGAACCGCAAGCGAGGGAGGCATGGCGGCGGCGCCGCTCAGAGGTCCCTGAGCTTGCCCAAGCTGGGCGTCACCGCCGCCCGATCAGCGGCCAAGTGATCGATGAGTTGGGGGACATCCAGCCGTGCCACCGTTGCGTTGCTCTGCAGGCTGAGCGCAGCCGCAGTGCCGGCTGCCTGGCCGGTGGATTGGCAGGGCTGCTGAATACGGAGACTTCCCTGGGCGGCACGCTCGGCCGAGATGCAGCGCCCCGCCATGAGCAGATTCTCGATGCCTTCGGCCACGATGCAGCCGTAAGGGATGTCGAAATACTCCCCCTGCTGCATGCGTTTGGTGCGTTTCTTGTAGACCGGATCCTCGCGTGGCACCGCCGCCGAATCGTAGCTGTCAGCGGGCCAGAGATCGATATCCCAGGAACTGCGTGCGATGCTCTCGGGGTGTTTCCGGAAATGCCATGCGTCCTCGGCGGTGACGACTGCCCGGCCCCGGATGCGCCGGGTGTCGCGGACGCCGATATGCTGGCTTGTGTCGAGTAGGTAGGAGGACTCGAAACCAGGGACGTAGCGCTTGATGAACTCGGCGGATTGCCAGGCTTGCTCGCGCCCCTCGCGCTCGGCCCGGGTGAAATCCCACGGGTCCAAGGTATCGACTCGCAGCACCCGGCTGGGGAACACGTTCATCTCGCTTCGGTAGGGCGCCACACTGCGGTG
>JABGQJ010000591.1 GCA_018648945.1 Victivallales bacterium | reverse complement strand
CGACACCTCCCGCAGGGCAGCCACGCCGTACGTGGGACCCTGAAGGACCAGCCGCACGCGGTGCATCTTCTTTGTGTCCCGGTTCGCCATCCGCGCGATCAACGTCTGGTACCCGCGTCTCGGCTGAACGACCGGCATGGTCTCCAGCGAGACCTCGATGTCCCCGAAGCGCTCTGCTCCCGTCAGTGCGACGGGCAGACAGGCAAGCACCCCCCCCAATACCCATCCCCATGCCCGTGACTTCATCATTCGCCTACTCCCCCTCGGTGGTCACACTCACGTCCTCCGGCAGCCCCATGGGCACATCCTCGACGCCGGCCAACAACTCCTCCACGACCTCGCTCGCCGTCACCTGGTCATACCGCGCCTGGTAGCTGAGCACCAAGCGGTGGTTCAGCACGGCCGCCGCGACCAACCGCACATCGTCGAAGCCCACCGTCGGACGCTTGGCCAGCAATGCAGCGGCCCGAGCCGCTTCCGCAATGCCGATCCCAGCCCGGGGAGAGGCCCCGTACCGCACATATTGCCGCACCTTCTCCGGCGCATCCGGGCAATCGGGATGCGAGGCGGAGACCAAGCGCGAAATGTAGTTCGCAACCGCCCGGGGAAGCATGATCCGGTCCATGATCCCGAATGCCTGCTGCAATTCCGCCGGGGACATGGTCCATTCCGGAGCCGGGGCCTGGCCCCGGCGGCGGGTCCGCACAATGCTCTCCAGAGTGTCCACATCGATCCCGTCGACCAACAGCCGGAACAGGAAGCGGTCCAGCTGCGCCTCGGGCAATGGGTAGGTGCCCTCCAGCTCGATCGGGTTCTGGCTGGCCAGCACGAAGAAGGGCTTGGGCAACTCGCGAGTCTGCCCGAGCAGCGTCACCGAGCCTTCCTGCATGGTCTCGAGCAACGCCGACTGCGTCTTGGGGGATGCCCGGTTGATCTCGTCGGTCAGCAGGATGTTCGTGAACACCGGACCAGGCCGGAACGTCATCTCCCGCTTCCCCTCGGGCGTGTCCTGCAGGATATGGGTGCCCAAGATGTCGCCCGGCATCAAGTCGGGCGTGAACTGCACGCGCTTGTAGTCCAGCTGCAGGATCGCCCCCACCGCATGCACCAGCGCCGTCTTGCCCAACCCCGGCAATCCCTCCAACAGGATATGGCCTCGGCTGAGCAGGCCGATCAGGACCATCCGGTGCAGCTCTTCGCGGCCAAGCAGAATCCGGTTCAGCTGGGCCAGTACACGGTCGCACATGTCGGCTACGGGCCGCAGTTCGCCGGGGGATAGAAGCTCCGAAGATCGATCAGACATGGCTCAACTCCTCGCGCCTGATGAGAGTCCTCTACTATGCACCATCGCTTGCCTGTGCGCTAGTCCCAAGACGGAGCCCGCACGCGGGCGCGGAATCCCTGTTGCAAACCGGAACAGGTCGCCTACACTATGTGCTCAATGCACGTCGTCTGCCAGAGCGACGCCAACTTCGCAGCCATTGAGTCACGGAGGCACTCCCATGTCCGACGAAATCGTCAAATTCGGCATCTTCGGTGCAGGCAGCATCGCCATCTACCGTCACACGCCCGAGATCTCGGCCAATCCCTGGGGACAAGTGGTCGCGATCTACGACCCGATCACCGACCGCGCCGACCTGCTCGCCGACCAACTCGAAGAACACTACGGCGTTGAAGTCGATGTCGTCGAGAGCGAGGAAGCCTTGCTCGCGATCGAGGAAATCGACGCGGTCGTCGTCGCCACCCCCAACCGGCACCACGCCCGCCTGGCGATCGCCGCGATGGAAGCGGGCAAGCATGTCCTCTGCGAGAAGCCCATGGCTACCAGCCTCGAGGACGCGCAGAAGATGATCGACACCGCCAAGAAGACCGGCAAGAAGCTGATGATCGGTCACAACCAGCGCCTCATGTCCCCCCACGTCAAGGCCAAGGAATTGCTTGACGAAGGCGTCATCGGCGACGTTCTCAGCTTCCGCACCAGCTTTGGCCATGCCGGCCCCGAGAGCTGGAGCCAGGACCAGGGCCCCCACACTTGGTTCTTCAAGAGGGAAGAGGCTTTCGTCGGCACCATGGGCGACCTGGGCGTGCACAAGACGGACCTGATCCGCTGGCTGCTCGGCACCGAAGTCAAGGAAGTCGGCGCCTTCGTCGAGACCTTGGCGAAGAAGAACGAGAAAGACGAACTGATCACGGTCGATGACAACGCCGTCTGCATTCTCAAGATGGAAAGCGGCGCCGTTGGCCAACTGACCGCCAGCTGGACCTACGCCGCCGCCGAAGACAACATCACCGTCATCTACGGCACCAAGGGCCAGATGATTCTCGGGGCCGATCCCGAGTTCCCCGTCGAAGTCATGCTCGCCACCGGCGAAATGGCCAAGTACAAGGTCGGGGCCGTCGCCACCAACGACGTCCAGGTTGCCAGCGGCATCCCTGACGAGTTCATCGACTGCGTCCTCGACGACGAGGCCCCCGGGATCAGTGGTGACGAGGGCAAGAAAGCCCTCGCCATCGTCGTGGCCTGTCTGAAGAGCGCCGAGACCGGCCAGATCTGCCAAGTCGAGAAGTAGCCGAACGAACGGTTCCCACCTCACGCATCAACCGCCGCGTTCGGTTCACCGAACGCGGCGGCTCTTTTGGGCGAATGGAATGATGGAATGATGGAATTGTGGAATGATGGAATGGTGGAATGATGGAATGGTGGAATGATGGAATAGTGGAATAGTGGGATGTTGGGGAACTCGGGAAGGCCCCAAGACTCGTCTGATCCGACTGATCCGACCCATTCGTCCAATCTGATGGAATGATGGAATGTATGGAATGATGGAATGTTGGGGAACTTGGGCAGGCCCCAAGACTCGTCCGATCCGACTGATCCGACCCATTCGGCCGGTTCCCCCTCCCCCCATTCAGAGTTCGAAGTTGAGCATTCGACGTTCCTCCCCATTCGCCCGATTCCCCGCTCCCCTCCCCCCATTCAAAGTTCGAAGTTGAGCGTTCGACGTTCCTCCCCATTCGCCCGATTCCCCGTTCCCCTCCCCCTCCCCCCATTCAAAGTTCGAAGTTGAGCGTTCGACGTTCGACGTCCCTCCGGAGTCCCCCGTGCCTCCCCTCCTCAGCGTCAATGACTTGACCATCCGTTTCCACACTCGGCGTGGCATCGTCCATGCTGTCGAACGTGTCTCCTTCGACCTCAGGGCAGGCGAGACATTGGGGCTCGTCGGCGAGTCCGGCTGCGGCAAGAGCGTGACCTGCCTCTCGCTTCTCGGCCTCATCCCCTCCCCTCCCGGACGCACAGAAGGGCGCATTCTCCTCGCCGGCAGCGATCTGACTACCAGTTCACCGAGGGAGCTGCGCGCGGTTCGCGGTCGCCGCATCTCCATGATCTTCCAGGATCCCATGACCTCGCTGAATCCCTACCTGCGAATCGGGACTCAGATCGCCGAGCCGCTCCGCCTCCACGAAGGTCTGAGCCGCAACGCCGCGCGCGCCCGGGCCATCGAGGCCCTGGAGCATGTGGGTATCGCCGACGCCCCGCAACGCATCCACGACTACCCCCACCAGTTCTCCGGGGGCATGCGCCAACGGGCCATGATTGCCATGGCGCTGGTCACCCGCCCGGAGATCCTGGTCGCAGACGAACCCACCACCGCCCTCGACGTGACCGTCCAGGCCCAAATCCTCGACCTCATGCGCCGTTTGCAGCACGAGTACGGCACCGCGGTGCTCTTCATCACCCACGATCTGGGCGTGGTGGCCGAGTTCTGCAGCCGCATTGCCGTCATGTATGCGGGACAGATCGTGGAAACCGGCCCCACCGCGGCCGTCTTTGCCCGACCTCGCCATCCCTACACCGCTGCCCTGCGCATGGCCCTTCCCGGCCTCGAACCAGGCACCAGGCTCCGGGCCATCGCCGGCGAACCCCCGCAACTCACCGCGCCCCCGACCGGCTGCTCCTTTGCCCCGCGTTGTCCCCGCGCCCAAGCACAATGCGACGGCCCGTGCACCTTGCACGCCATCGCCGACCACCGCGCCACCGCCTGCATCCGTGAGGTCCCCGACAGCACCACAGGCTAAGAAAGGGCAACTGCCATGGACCGGACCATCGCCACTCCCCATGCTCCGTGCTATCCCGATCTCCGGGATCGGGTCGCCTTGGTAACCGGGGGCGGTTCGGGAATTGGCAAGGGCATCAGTCTCCGGCTTGGCCTTGAGGGGATGCACGTCTGCCTCTGCGGGCGCCACCAGGAGACTCTGCAGGAAACGGCCGACGCAATCCGCGCAGCAGGGGGCACGGCCCTCCCCATCGTCGCGGACCTGTCCGACCACACTGCCATCGCCCAACTCATGGCCACGGTCGCCCAGGAAGCCGGGCCGCTGGGCCTCCTCGTCCACAACGCCGCCATCCTCCGCGCCAAACCCCTGGCCCAGACTTCGCCCGAGGAATGGCATCGGACGATGGCTACGAATCTGGACAGCACCTACTACCTCGGTCGCGCCGCTCTGGATGTGATGGTCCCGCGCCAGCAGGGGGCCATGGTCTTCATTTCCACGATCGGGGCCCAACAGGCCCACCATGGAATGAGCGCCTACGACACCTCCAAGGGGGGCATGAACAGCTTCGTGCAATCCGTTGCCCTGGAGCTTGCGCCCATCGGCATACGGGTCAACGGCATTGCCCCCGGCGCCATTCGCAGCAGACACCATGAGCCCGAAGTGCCGATGCAGGAACTGCACCATCCCCACGTGCCCATGGAGCGCAGCGGGACACCGGCCGAGATCGCGGCGGCAGTGGCCTTCCTGGCCAGTTCCCAGGCCTCGTATATCACTGGCCACATGCTCACAGTCGATGGCGGGGCAATGGCCCAGATCTCGCCCCGCGACGCCTTCCTTTAGCCTGGACTATTCATGCGCTTCGTCGCGAGAACGCGTAGTGCGCTGTGGATCAGCCCGCTGTGCCAGGTTGCCGGGCGCAGGCGTG
>JABGQJ010000590.1 GCA_018648945.1 Victivallales bacterium | reverse complement strand
AACGAACGAACTACTGGGGAAACGCCTCTTCTTCAAGCCCGACCTGGGCTGGATGGTCAAATGCCCGAAACGTGAATACAGTGTCTGACCCAGCTCAGTAGCCTCGCTCAATAAGCTGGACCGGCACACCATGCGTACTTCAGAACTCACTGGCAGGAGCAAACAAGACGCCTCGCTTCTGGGCAGGAATTGGGCGACTGGTCGCGCATTCCATTCCCCGGGTTCCGCCTGCGGGATCATTCAGCGCGCCACCGGTCGCCGCGGTCCCCCCCCCGCAGACAGGGCCTTCAGGTTGGGTGGAAGCCCGTGCTCAATGCGGCGAGTTCCGGAATCGCGGTGTCCTCCGCCTGGACTCCAGACCCCACGGGGGTCGCGTATCAGAGCCCCAGGTTGGCGCACAGCGCCTACCTGGGGTATGCCGTAGTCCGGCCGATCAACCCCATCGGGGTTGCGGAATCCCTGTAGCGCACGAGCATGCACCCCAGACGCTTGCGGGACTGAGACATGTGACGCCGCGAGCGGGGAGTCGCGCGGACAATCCCAGCGCGGTTACGCAACCCCGATTGCAGCCTTTTTCTGGGGGCAGTTGATTGGACAGATTGGCAGTAGAGGTGTCTGCCGATCGGCCTGCCGGTGGCCTTTAGCGGAAGCGGAAATCAAGCTTGAAGTTGTACAGCCATGGGATGGTGGGGCAGACGTTCTCGGCGACGAGTCGAGCGGGGAGCTGCTCGTAGTGTTGGCGCCATTGCTGGTCGAGACGCATGGGTGCGCCGAGTCGACGTACCGGCAGCACGCGACCGGTCTCGTGCACTTCTTCGATTGGGTTCTCGGCCGGTCGTTCGCGGTGCTGGACGCAGCCAGGCCGCGGCGGCGCAGCCGCCTGCCCGAGGTGCTGACGCTGGCGGAGGTACAGCGCACTCTGGCGGCGATCCGCCGTCCCGACCTGCACGCGGCGGCGGTCGCGGTCTACAGTTGCGGCCTGCGCCGGAGCGAGGCGGCGGATCTCCGGACCCAGTGGATCGTGGGGGACGGCACGCTCCTGCACGTGCACGGCAGGAAGGGCGGGGCCGACCGCCTGGTGCCCTTGCCGCGCCGGACGCTGGAATTGCTTCGCGAGCACTGGCGCCGGGCGCAACCGTCCGGGGACTACCTGTTCGAGTCCTCGTGCCGGCCCGGCATGCCCCTGCACCACGACACGCTGCGGCGTGCCGTGAAGGAGGCGGCGCGGGAAGCCGGCATCGCGCGGCGCATCCGCCTGCACACTCTCCGCCACAGCTATGCCACGCACCTGCTCGAACGCGGCGTGCCGCTGCAGTTGATCCAGCGGTACCTGGGGCACAGGAACCTCCAGACGACGACCGTCTACGCCCACCTGACCGGCCCCACCGAGGAGCGCGCCCGAGCCGCGCTCGAAGAGATCACTCGGGACCTGTAGGGCCGGTCCCGTGGGCGCGTTGAGAGACATCCTCGGCCGGTTCGGTCCGGGCTACTGGCAGCGGTATGGCGCGCGCATGCCGCAGAGCCACGCGAGGGCGCTGTTCGACCTGCAGGCCTGCGGCACGCACGCGATGGGCGGCCACACGGCGGCGTGCGAGGACTGCGGGCACGCCCAGTTCGTCCCCCACTCCTGCCGGAACCGCCTCTGCCCCGGCTGTCACGGGGCCGCCATCGCGAACTGGACGGCCGCGCGGGCGGGCGAGTTGCTTCCCGTGCCCTACTTCCATGTGGTCTTCACGCTTCCTTCCGAGCTGCGCGCCGTGAGCCGGAGCCACCAAAGGGAGCTTCTGGGGGGTCTCTTCCCGGCGGCGGCCGAGGCGATGCAGACGTTGGCGACGGACCGTCTCGGCGGCCGTCTCGGGATGATCGCATGCATCCACACCTGGGGGCGGAACCTGATCTGGCATCCCCATCTGCACATGCTCGTCCCCGGCGTGGCAGTCGGCGCCGACGGGACATACGCTCCGCTTCCCCCCGGCTTTCTGCTGCCCGTCACTGCCCTTTCCGAAGTGTTCCGGGCGATCTATCTCCGTCTCGCCCGGCGCGCCGTGCCCGAGACTCCGTCCGCTCCCTGGTCGAAGAAGTGGGTCGTCAACTGCCGCCCGTGCCTGGAGGGACCGGTCAACGTCCTGCGGTACCTGGCGCGCTACGCCAGGAAATGCCCGCTGGCCGAGGACCAGATCCTCGACTACGACCGGGCCCGGGTCCGCTTCCGCCACAAGGACCACCGCACGGGCCGGACGACCACCTGCACGCTTGCCCCCGACGAGTTCCTGCGCCGCCTCCTCCAGCACGCTCCCCCCTGGGGCTTCCACCGGGTCCGCTACTACGGCTTCCTGGCCCCCGGTGCCCGCCGGACCCTCCGCTCGCTCCAACTCGCGCTCCGCCGGGGCATGGCCGCCCTCGCGCCAGCCATCGCCCGGCTCCGGGAACCCTCCGAACGGCGGCGGCCACTCGCCTGCGAACGCTGCGGTGGCACGCGTCTGCGGCACTTCGACTTTCGCGCCCCCCGCCGGGTCCGCGCACCACCAGTGTTGGGGGCAGCATGAGACCGCCATGCAGAACCGCGCTCAGCAAAGCCATCGACCCCCGCCCGCCGACGGCAGGACCGCTCGTGCCCCGGACACTTGGGAACGGCCTGCACACCCCTCGGGCGACCTCTCCGGGGCCGTCCCGGACAGGCCGGTCGACAGGTCGGTGCGGCAACACTCCCCGGAACTCCTGGCGCAACGACCACTCGGGGGGTAACCTATCTCCGTCGAGGGATGCCGGACACGCCTAAATCTCCCGCCGGTCGGCGCTACGGCTCAGTTCAACAGGCACTATGCCTCGGCTCCGCTCGGAATAATGCTAATGACGTTCGCGTGAAGGGACGACGATGACGAAGCTCCGAGATAATCAGCAATCTCTGCGAGATGAATACCGCCGAACTGTCGGCGCGTTCCCGCCCCGCGTTCCATTGAGCATGGAGGTGGTGTCAAAGCGCGTTTTTCCGTACCGCGATGGACGGTTTCTGCCCGATCCAGCTGTCGACGGGTACGAGGAGTGGCGAATCGACTATGCCGCTGAGGGTCCGGAGAGCATGCCGGAAGCGTCCCTCCGCCGCGTCCCCGCGTACCTTTTGGTGCCGCATGCAACGAAGTTCCGCCCACCGTATCCTGCGGCTGTATGCTTCCATCAGTGCAGTTGCGACTGCGGGAGCGGAAAGGAGGCCGTCGTCGGCAAACACGTGGACAGGCCGGATCAAGCCTACGGCTACGAGCTGGTTCTGCAGGGGTTCGTTGTGCTGGCTCCCGACCACTACAATTGCGGAGAACGCAATGTCCCATCGATACGCGGACAGGATCAGCAAGTCGTTGGTTGTTTCCCGGCAGTGAGCAAGGTCACTGGCCGCACGAACATGCGTTTTTCCGAAGCGCTCCATGCTGCCAGAGCGGTCGATCTGCTGGAGTCGCTGGAGTTCGTCGACAAAAGCCGAATCGCGGCCGTGGGTCACTCGATGGGAACGGGCCCTGTGATCGAAGGCATGGCCTGCGACGCAAGAATCAGAGCAGGCATCGTCAGCGGCGGCGGTCCCGATCTGGCGCAATTGGCCTGCATCGCGCCGCGGCCGCTTATGCAGCTCCAGGGACTCCACGACGGCGGCCCGGAGAAGGCCAAGCACTGGCAGGAGATTCATGCTGTCGGCAAGGCGTGGTATGAAGTCACTGGACGCCGAGAGGACCTCGTCCTTGAAATCCTCCCCGGCGGTCACGTGTTCCTCGACCAGTTCAAGTGGAAGGCCTATCACGCTTTAAAGAGCATGTTCGGCATGATGCCTCCAAGAGAGAGGGTATCGCTCACGGAGCTTCTCAGTTCGCGTCTTCCTACAGACCGGACGCGTCTCGATGCCGACGGTGAGTACTTCGTGCTCGCAGACGCAGAGGCCCTTGGGCGGGCCTTTGGTGGGATCTTCGGTGCATTGTGCGAGAGGATGGTGGCCAGCTCGGAAATGGGGATTGCCGTGTGCGGCGCCGACGACCAGGCCAGAATCACAATCACCGTGTCTGAAGCCGACGATGACCTGCCGGTGCCCCACGGTTACGGAGTGCGCGGCGCAGAGCAGACCTTTGTTGAGCATGGCACCGCATTGACGCACGGCAACAGAGATGGCGGAATCGAGTATGCGGTTACGCTCCGCACAATCGAGTAGGACGCGAACATGCTCCTGCAGCTGACGCTGCATCGCCGGGCGCTCCCTTGTCGCACCCGCCGACACAGCGCAGCTTAGGGCGTCGTTCCCCTCTCCCATGGTCATACATGGCTCCGCGTCCCCCGCCGACCCGCTGAACCGGTATCGGTAGAGGCAACGTACTCCGGCCGCCCATAGGCGGATGGAAGCGAGATTCCTTCTCCTCCATCCTAGGGGCAGCCCTGTCCCGCGCTTCGTCGTGCCCCGGTGGGGCGGTTCTGCCTGTTTTCTTCCCCCCTACTGTGGCCATCCCCAACCCAAGGAGAGCCAAGACTCAGGAAGCCGTGCTTGGGTCAAGATCGGCCTGGCGCAATCCCGAGTTCCTGGTTCTGGCACCGGTCGGGGAAAGCATGGAGCAGCCGTTGGGCGCGACCACGCACTTTGGGTCTGAGCTGGCAACTGGCGGTGTAGTCGCTGGCTCGATGAGCCTGCGATCCGGGAGGGCGTCGCCGACAAGGGGAACCGATTCCCCCGGTCGGGACGAGGGCTAGCCTTGGGAGTGGGCGACTACCTCGTTTGGGACCCATCGCATGGCCTTCACACTCAGCCCCCGCGTGAAGATCCCGCCCGACGTGGACTCCTGAATGTGGGAGGGGCACCGTGTGCCGCGATTCCCAGGGCCCCGAAGGCAGGAGAAGATCGCGGCACACGGTGCCCCTTATAGTCACTCTAGACTTGCCTAACAGGCGTCGGCGCAGGCCGCAGGTATGCCGTAGCCGACCGACTGTTGACAAGTCTTGCGACGGGCATAACAGTTGA
>JABGQJ010000059.1 GCA_018648945.1 Victivallales bacterium | reverse complement strand
GAGAGAGGGGAGGGAGAAATGCGGGGAGGGGGTGGGTAGGGAGGTCCTGGATGAGGTCGGACGGGAGGGAATCGGACGGACCGGTCGGATTGGACGAATCGGACAGGCACCCGGCCTGTTCTGCTCTCTCGCCTGTCCATCAGTCTTCCAGTCTCCCCCCCCCAATCTTCCACCATTCCACCATTCCACCATTCCAGTCTTCAACCTTCCCTGGGCAATCCCGCAATGACCTCGTCGGAGGTGATGGAGTATTTGCCGAACATTTCGAGGATTTGCACGGCGACGCGGGTCTGCCAGAGGCCGTCGTGGGTCTCGAAGGACTCCATGCCGGTGGTGCAGTCGCGGACCATGACGATCCCGTAGCCGCGCTTGGCCATCTCGAGGGTGCCGTAGTCGCGGTGGAGGATGCAGGCGTTGGTGTTGAAGCCAACGTAGAAGAGGAAGAGGATGCCCTGCTGCTTGCAGTAGCGGTGGAGTTCCTCGCCATAGGCGATCACGGGCTCATCCCCCTCGGGTGCCACGGCGGGGTGCATGGTACGGGGGTCGACCCGGTCGCGGATTTCCTGCTCGCGGGGTTCGTGAGGACGGGCGTATTGGCTGAAGTCACCGGCTTTGGAACGGAATGCGGATGGGGGCCATTCCGGATCGTTCGTGGGGTTGGTCTCGCTGCTGTCTGCCAAGTTCACCCAGTTCGGGTGGTTCTGCGCAAGGTTGTGCCCCGGCGAAGGCGCGTGGATGAGGGGCAGGCCCGCCTTCCGGCAGGCATCTACAAGGGGGACCAGCTTGGTCTGGATGATCTCCTCGGCCCGGTCCTCTGGGTCGTGGATGTAGTGCCGATCCCACACATCCAGCAAGACGACCGCAGCCTGGGACAGGGGGATCTCCCAGTCCAGACTGGCGTAGCCGGTGTTCTTCTCGATCCACTCCACGCCGGGATCGACGTGCCAGCGGTAGTAACGAGGGGAGATTTTGAGCGTGCGTGCCATGGCTGGCTCCTAGACATCAATCCGGGTGAAGTGGATCGCCTGCAGACTGGCAGTGCTCAACTCGCCTTCCAGGCAGGAGACGCGGACGGTGTATCTGCCGGCTTCGGGGAAGTGGAGCCAGCCGATGGGGAAACGCTGGTAGTTGTGGGAGGAGTTCTGCTCGTTCCGGATGCGCTCGCCGCCCTCGACCGCCACGCTCCAGACCAGTCGCCCCTCGCCGGAATAGGTTAGGTCCACTTCGTAGTCGCCGGGCACGAGCACATCGACGTCCCAACTGGCGGTCGCTCCCGCCGTCCATTGGTGCACGCGGTTTACATGCTTCCACTCTCCGAACTTCTCCATCCAGCGCTGGCTCTCTGCCGCGGTGCCCGCCACAGTGGCGAACTCCGCCAGGATGGTGGTGCACATGTCCGGGTCGAGGCCCCAGGTCGGATCGGCTTCGGGATTGCCGTCGAGTTCCAGCACGATGACCGAGGCCAACTTCTCCGGCGCGCGCGGTGGCAGGTCGAAGGTTGTCCAGCCAGACTCCTGCGCAAAGGGGATCGGCATCGGTTTGCCCTCGTTCAGCAGCTTGGCGGAGCGGATCGGGGTCTTGAGCCCCGGCAGATGCAGGTCGCCGGACGCAGGCCAGTCGAAGATGGTCAGGAAGAGCGTGGTGTCCTTGACCGTGACGTCGCCCCACGGCAGAGCGTGCTGCCATGGCGAGGCATCCGTACCGTAGACCACCTGCGGGTAGCGCTTGATCCAGTCCCCCGCGCCGCGCAAGGCGCGCTGAGCGCGTTCGGGGACCGAGCCATCCCCACGAGGACCGATGTTGAGCATGTAGGTGCCGCCCCGCCCAACGCAGGCAATCAGTCGTTGCAGGATCTCCTGCGGGGTCTTCCAGTACTCGTCGTACCAAGCATAGGCCCAGGAGTCGTTGGTGGTGTCCACGGCCTCCCACATGCCCTCGACATTGGCGTTCGGCACGTCCATGTCGCCCAGGCTCTGGTAGTCGCCGAGGCCATGCCCGGCGCGACCCGAAACCAGGGCGTTGGGCTGGTTCTTGCGGACCACATCGATCAGTTGTTGTACGTACTTCTTCGGCATGTTGCCGGGGGTGTCGAACCAGATGAGCTCGATGGGACCGTATCCGGTGGTGATCTCTTCGAGCTGCGGCAGGCACTTCTTGGCGAAGTAGTCGTCGAACGTCGCCGGCTTGCCCTCGGCATCTGTCTGCGGTCCGCCGCTGCCGCCGGGGAAGGTCCAGTCCTGATTGTGGGAATAGTAGAAGCCGAAGCCGATGCCGACCTGCTGACACGCCTCGGACAGCTCCTTCATGGGATCGCGCCCGAATGGCGTGGCATCCATGATGTTGAAGGCGTTGCACGCAGATTGGTACATGGCGAAGCCCTCATGGTGCTTGCTGGTGATGATCAGGTACTTCATGCCCGCGTCCTTGGCGAGCTGGGCAATGGCCAGCGCGTCGAACTCGACTGGGTTGAAGTCCTTGGCCAGTTCCATGTATTCCGGCACCGGGATGCCGGCGAGGCGCGAGTGCATGATCCACTCGCCGATGCCGTAGTACGTCTTGCCCTCCACCTTGTTGCCCAGCAGAGAATAGAGTCCCCAGTGGATGAACATGGCGTAGTTGCCGTCGTTGAAGAGCTGCCCGCGCTTGGCATCGGCCGGGCGCAGCTTGACGACATCCTCGCCCCAGAGGGCATCCATCTCTTGTGGCTTGTCGGACATGGCTATTGCTCCGATGGAGGGTGGCACAGATGAGAGAGGGGTAGGCAGGTACATGTGATCCGCCTCCGCCCCCCAAAATACCGCAACTTCAGCCATTCTGCACGGGGTCTGGGCAGGCAAAGTCCCACCTGAGTTGCGCCACTGCAAGGGCGGCGGTAGGCTAGGCGGACCGACGGTGGGACGAGCCCGTGGTCCGGTCAGGAGCATCGAGCAGATGGACGCGAAACAGAACGCCCTGGAGATCATCCGCTTTGGCAGGCCCGAGCGGGTGGTGTCGGGCATGCCGACCCACGGGATCGCGTATTGCGGCTGCAACCACGAGGGGTACACGGGCGGGGGCCACCACTTGCCTGTGGGATCGGCCTGGACGGACATCTGGGGGGTGGGCTGGGAGCTTGAGCACGAAGGGGTGATGGGGTTTCCCCGGGAACACCCGTTGGCCGATCTCCCGGATGCGTTGCCTACATTTGCCTGGCCGGAGCCCGACGACGAGCGCATCTGCGGCCCCATCCAGCCGCGCGCCGCAGCGTGGGTGCCGGAAAGCACCTTCCTCTGCGGCTCGCATCGCGACACGCTTTGGGAGAAGAGCTACATGCTGGTGGGCATGGCCGACCTCATGTGCTACCTGCACACCGATCCCGCCGCAGTCCGGGATCTGCTGCACGGGATCATGGACTTCCAGCTCGGCATCGCCCGGCACTACTTGGCCGCTGGCGTGGAGATGGTCAACATGAGCGACGACCTGGGGACCCAATGTGGGCTCCTGCTCTCCCCCGAGACGATCCACGAGTTCTTCATGCCCGAATACCGTCGGCTATTCGGCCTCTACCGTGAGCATGGTGTCTTGGTCAACTTCCATAGTTGCGGCCACATCGAGCCCTTGCTGGACCTGTTCGTGGACTTGGGGGTGTCGATCCTGAACCCCGTGCAGGCCTCTGCTAACGACTTGCAGTATGTCCGGGCCAAGACGCAGGGGCGGCTGGCCTTGCTTGGCGGCGTCTCCTCCGGCCTGCTCATGGATGGCACGCCAGCACGCATCCGCCACGAAGTTCGTCGCCAACTCTGGGGCTTGGGGCGGGATGGCGGCTACTTGTGCGCTCCGGATCAGTCCATGCCGTTTCCCCCCGAGAACCGAGCCGCGTTCCAGGCGGCTCTGGCAGACTTTGGCACCTACCCCATACAGCCTTTCGAGGAGTCTCCCGAATGACCCGGACACGACCCGTTCCCATCGCGTTCCCCTTTGGCTGGAGCATGCCCATGGTTGTCCTTGCGTCTGCTCTCGTCTCGGGTGCCGGCAGCCGACAGGCTCTCTGGCGTCTGGATTCTCCACTGCTCGCCAAGTCCGCTTCGACCGCCCTGCGTCGGGGGACCGATAGTGGCGAGGTCCGGTTGCGCGTGGTGCTGCTGCCGACGAGTCGGTGGCCCACGGTCACGGTGCCGTTCTCGCCATCGATGGATTGGTCGGGCGCGACCTATGTCTGTTTCCGTGTGCGCCTGGAGATGTCCACCCCGCAGACGGTCGGGATGAACGTGTTGTCTGCAGGCAAGGCCTACCAGCGGGTGCGGCGGATGCCTGCCGGACGCTGGTTGGAGTACCGGATTCCCATCGCTGAACTGCAGGCGGGGAAGGACGCGGCAGGGGGCTGGTGTGGCGATTCGCTGGCCATGGGCAAGATCACGGGCGTCGCCTTCCAAGGTCACGACCCGACCGTGCCGGTTCGCTTGCTGGTCGATGAGGTAGCCTTGGTCACCGTGCCCCCCGCCAGTGTCGCGGGGTTCGCCGCTGTTGGCGCCGCGGATGGCGTGCTCCTGCGTTGGGATGCCGCGCCGGGAATTGCGGCGCACGACATCTTCCGGCAGGCCGCCGGGGAGGAGAGCCGGCGAATCTGCCGGTTCCCCGGCACGCGCTTTGTCGATACATCGGCCAAGCCGGGAGTCGTCTACGGGTACCAGATCCGACCTGTGACGCACCATGGGCAGGCCGGTGAGCTGTCCGCTCGCCTTGAAGCAGGCACGGATGCCAAGGCCCCGGTGGCCTTGCCGTCTCTC
The DNA here is from genome assembly GCA_018648945.1 of Victivallales bacterium. The sequence continues at coordinate 14,788 of JABGQJ010000059.1, read as the reverse complement.
GACCGATTCGGGGGGAGGGCGGATATCGACCTCGGTGCGCGTGGTTACTTCCGGGTGGACCGGCTGAATAGCCGCTGGGTGCTGGTCACGCCCGACGGGCATCCCTTCTACTCCATGGGCGTCTGTGTGGCTGGGCTGGGGGATTCCTACACGCGCGTCAGTCGCCGCGAGGAGCTGTTCAAGGACATTCTGAAGGAGAAGGACGAACCGCGTTTCCGCAGCGCGTGGACGCCTCCCTATGGCCATGCCGCCTATGGCCTGGACGCTACCGGCCTGGCGGTTAGCCGCTATGTTCGCCGCCAGATTCTGACCCATGGCGAGAATTGGCGGCAGGCGTGGCGAGACCGCGCCATCAAGCGTTTCCAGGATTGGCATCTGAACACGCTGGGGGCCTGGTGCGACGGCGCGCTCAACGGTGCCAAGAAGCTCCCCCGCACCTCCTTCGCGGCCAGCTGGGGCACCTGCCCCAAGATCCCCGGGGTCAATGTGCCGGACGTGTTTGATCCCGCCTTCGAGCAGGCGGTGAAGGGATCGGCGGAACGGGTGGCGGCGGAGCGCGACGATCCGTGGCTGATTGGCTATTTCACGGCCAACGAGATGGGTTGGTATGGCGACTGGCAGAATGGCAAGAACCTGGTCTGCCTGATCCACATGGCCGAGGAGTCGCTGGCTGCAAAGCAGGCGTGGCTGGCGTTCCTGCGCGAGCGCCATCGGGATGTTGCTGCGCTCAACCGCAGCTGGGGCACGGAGTACAAGGACTTTGCCCAGGTTGCTGCCGACCGCAAGAAACTGCCGAAGGCGGCTGGAGCCCGGGAGGACGCCTCCGCTTTCCTGGCCCGTTTTGCCGAGCGCTACTTCAAGCTCACCACCGCCGCGATCAAGCAGCATGCTCCCCATCGCCTGGTGTTGGGCGCGCGGCATAGCCAGAGCTCGTCCGCCGAGGTGCTGGCGGCCAACGGCCGCTACTGCGACGTGCTCAGTGCGACCCTCTATGGCCGGTCCCCCAGAGGCGAGTTGGGCAAGGCCCTGGCCTTCACCGACAAGCCCTGGATCGTGGGGGAGTTCCATTTCCAGGCGAAGGACGCCGGGCTGACCATCCGCAACATCGACGGCACCCTTCCCGACCAGGCTGGGCGTGGCGATGCGTACCAGGATTATGTCTGCGACGGCCTGGGCCTAGGCAATCTCGTGGGCATGCATTGGTTCGAGTACATCGATGAACCCGCCACCGGTCGGTTCAACCACGGCAAGGACGGCGGCGAAGCCCACAATATCGGCTGGGTCGATGTCAACGACCGGCCCTACAGCGACTTCGTCGAGAGGGCCGCTCTGATCAACGCCAATGTCCCGTTGATCTTCGACCAGCCCCTGCCCCGGCCCCGGGTGATGCCTTGACGCAGGCGGGGAGCATGGCAAGGTGGCCTGTGCTGGGCTACCTTTGGGCGAGCGCGCGTTCGTAGCCAAATCTGGAGTACACCATGAAGCAAATTCCTGCAGTTCTTCTCGCGGCGGCCTTGCCGGTGTTGGTGGGATGGATCGATTACGACAAGGCGGTAAAGCGAGGGACGCCCACCTACGGGAAGGAATTCCAGGGCATTTCGTTACGGATTCAGACCAAGAATGTGGAGTTCGAGCAGGATATGGGCGAGGAGGTGGCCATCCACATCAAGAACACCTCCGATCGCACGCGTTTGACCATGCAGGAGCCGGGGGAGGGTCGCCGTTTCGCCCTCTATCTGGTGGTGGCAAACGAGGATGGCAGCAGTCTCTTCTCGCGCGACCTTCTGGAGCCGGTGCCAGACAATCCCATTGTCAAGGAGAAGATCCCGCCCAAGGCGAGCTGCGAATTGCTCCGGGCCAAGTTCAACGAGGTCGAGGTCGCTGCCGTGGAGAAGTACCGGGATGGTCTGCCCTACTTCGAGCCCACGAAGAAGATGACCAATGCCGGTTGGCTGACTCCCAGGATCTACATGATCAAGGCAGTGCTCATTTCATCGTTGCCGGACAAGCGCCCGGACTTCGTGGCTGCGTCCGAGATGTGGCCGATCATGTTGCTGCCGAAGAGCCCCGCCCGGATGAGCGAGGACGAGAAGACCACGAAGATGGGGAAGTACCTGGCCAAGATGGCCGAGGGCGCCTATGGCGGGGTTGGGGTCTCGTCCCAGTTGGCGGTATTCGGCGAAGACGCGGTGACCCCGCTGATCGAGATGGCAGAGAAGACGGGCAAGGGAGCCAAGGACCAGGCCGCCAAGGACCGGGTGTGGGAGAGTCGGATTTGGGCCATTGTCACGCTCTGCAATACCAAGTCGAAACGGGCCGAGGAGTATATCCTTAAGCGGTTGCACGATCCGCTTGACTTCCGCGACCTCTCATTCCTCGCCTGGCATAGCCAGGGGTTCCGGAGCCCGCGGGTGACAAAGGACATTCGCAAGTTGGCTGAGGACATTGCCTGTGGGCGCGAAATGGCGTGGGAGAAGACGCACGGCGCTGCCAGCCGAAGCCGCGGCATGGGGGCTCTGCAGTTCATGTGCAAGCACTTCATCAGCACCAAGCAGAGCCTCACGGACGAGACGATCGCGGCGGCGATCAATTTCACGAATGCGGAGTTGACCGGGTACGCGTTGATGGCTTGGCAGCCCGACAGTGGCGAGAAGGCGCTGCGCACGCTCCTGCCCATGATCCGCAAGGGCAATGTGCACCCCAATCTGCGCAAGTTGGTGGTGGCGATGCTGGCCAAGCATTACCAGAAGGACGGCTTCCCCAAGTACAACCGGCAGGCCACGCCCGAGGAACAGGAATTGGCCTGGCTGCAGACCGCGCTCTGGCTGAACCGGAAGGGGAAGCTGACGAGTGCCGAGACGACCGTCTTCCTCCGCAACTTCGTCCTCGGCGTGCGCAAGGAGAACAATGGCACGAAGCGGGATGTGATGCTGGCGCTGCGACGGTTCGGCAAGGGGGCTGGCTACCCCGTGACCACCAGTCGGCCGGATCTGGTCACGGACTGGGTGAAGACGTGGCGTTGGGCGATCCACGAGTCAAAGCTTCCCGAAGCGGAGGCAGTCGCCTTCCTCTGCCAGCAGATGCGGACGAAGGAGGGGGTTCCGGATGCGGTCCGGCGGGGGTTGCTGATCGAGCTGAAGCAGGCCCTGGGGAAAGACTTCCCGCTGAAGGCGAAGACGGTGGGGGCGATCGACCCGGATGCCGATTGGGTTGCCTGCGGCCAGTGGCTGGTGGAGAAGGGCTACTTCGGCAAGAAGAAGTGATCCGCCATGCTTGATTTGCGCCAACCGCTGCCGGTCAAGGTGTTTGCAGCCGTGCTGTACAGGGAGGAGAGCGCTTGGGAGGCCGCCTTGCCTCGGCTTGCCGGCCTGTGGGGTTCCGCTGAGTGCGCTCCCCTGGCGGTCCCGTTTGATCTGACCGATTACTACGAGCCGGAAATGGGGCCGGGACTGGGTCGTCGGTTCGTGTCCTTTGCCAATCTGGTCTGCCCCGACCAGCTGTCCCGGCTCAAGCATGAGGCGAACGAGGTGGAGGCGGCAAGCTGCCGCGATGGGCAGCGCACGGTGAATGTGGACGTGGGCTATCTGGATCTGCACAAGGTCGTCCTGGCTTCCACCAAGGAGGGTCCCTGCAGGGTGTACGTGGGGCAGGGCATCTGGGCCGATGTGACCCTGCGTTACCAGAAGGGCACCTTCGATTCGTTCCCATGGACCTTCCCGGATTTCGCTGGCGGTCGCTACGATGCCTTCCTGCTCGCCTTGCGCGAGAACTACAAACGGCAACTCCGCGAGGAACGATAGCAGCATGTGCAATCTAGCCGCCTACGTGGGGGATCGACCGGCCGCGCCCCGCCTGCTCGAACTGATGAGCCGCCAGGAAGGCTGGGCTGGCGGCTTCTATACCGGTTTGGCCACGGTGCATGAGGGGCAGTTGCACCTGCGCAAAGTGGTGGGGGATCTGGCGACACTGTGCGCGGAGACCGATGCCGCGGACCTGCCGGGAACCATCGGGATTATCCACAGCCGCAGCAGGAGCGGCGGCGACGGCGAGTGGGGGCACCCGTTCACCGACCCGGCAGGCCGGCTTGCCTACGTGGCCAATGGCGCGTTGGGTTGGTTTGCGGATTCCACCTGCGTGGACGAGCATGTGTCTGGGCTGCAGGCGGCGGGCTGCACGTTCCGGTCCCGGGTTCAGGGCCCGGTTGGGGGCTACCCGCGCTTGCGCGATGGTTCCTGCATTCACTTCAGCGAGATCATGTGCAACCTGATCAGCCACGGCCTGCGCGCGGCGGCCGAGGACCCGATCGCCGCCTTGGGGAAGGCCTTTCAGGATTTCCCCGGCGAGGTGGTGGGGCTGGCGCTAGCGGCCGATCACCCCGATCTCATTCTGGGGTTCCGCTGCAACATGCCTCTGATGGTCGGGCGCCGGGGCGGCGAGACGATGCTGGCCTCCACCGCCATGGCCTTCCCCGAACCCACTCCCGAGTGGTTGCTGCCGGTGCCGTCCAATTGTGCCCTGGCGGTGTCCCGTCAAGACGTCTTGTTCCGACCGTTCCCTGCCGCCCCGGCTCCGGTTGGGGACTGGCATCCGCTCTGGTCGCAGGCTCGCGAACGAGTCCTGGCCGAACTCGGGAAGGGCCCGTGCGGGTTGGGAGCGCTCAACCGGTCCGTCCTGTCCCTGTGGCCCGACTCGGTTATCCCCCAGAAGGACTTCCTGATCTATGAGCTTCTTCGCTCGCTCTGCACGGGGGGGGAGATCACGATCCAGCAGCGCCGCGTGGAGGGGGTGCTGCCGGGCACGGACACTCCGTTCCGCGAGGCGGTCCTGTCCGGCCGACCATAGCGCCCTGGCGTCAGGGCGCGGGTTCCGGCTTGGGCTTGGCCGGGGACCTTGGCGGCCCGTCGATGGGCAGCTTCAGCACGGTCCCCTTGTCCTTGAGAGTGCCGAGCAGATCCCAGTAGGTCATGCCACCGAAGGCCACGCCGCCGTTCGCATCCTCGGGTACTGTGAAGTGGCGAGTGAACGCCAGCGACGTCCCGGACGGTACGCTGCCAATGTAGAAGAGCTTGCCGTGCAACCACGGGCGGCCCGAGACGGTGCGCCCCAGGAACGAACTGGTCTCGTTTCTGCCCCGGTTGGTGACGGTAAGGGTCAGGTTGAAGCTCTGGCCGGGCTTCAGTTTATCAGGGACCGTGACCGCCATGGTCACACCTTCACGTTCGCTGCTGCGCTTGGGCTCGAAGTCTAGGCCCATGGAGGCGAGAAGATCGGTCTTGGGGAGACTCCCGGGGGGACCCATATCTTTGTTGTAGCGCTTCAGCACGTGCCGACTCACCGTGAGCAGGATCAGGCCTGCCTTGTCGTTTCTGGCCGCCACCGTGACTGTGCTCGCGGCAAGATCCTCGAAAAGGGCCAGGAGGCTCTGCGACGTATCGGTGGCAACGCCCGCGTCGTCCGTCACCATCGTCACCCCGTTCACTATGAAGCTCGTGTTCGCGAGCGGTCCGGTGATCTCGGAGGTCCGCCTGGTGAACTCCTCCCCGCGGATGACTTCGCCGGGGATGTCCTTGTACTCGATGCGCGGGCCGTCCGGCTCGCCGCCGCCGCGGGGGACTTCCATGACTGCCTGGTAGATGTGGGCCTGGTGGAGCGTGACCAGGTCGATGCCCTCGAAGAGCAGGCGCGGGAATGAATCGGGACTGGGCGCCAGGCGCCAACGGAACGAGGGCTTGGTCACGGTGCGTACCAGCTCTGTTCGTAGCTGCGCACCACGCCTCTTGATGAGCAGCGGCGCGCCGACAGTCGGCAGGGACTGCAGGAGGGCGGCCACCAAGAGGGGCAATAGGGCGAAGGAGGGGAATGGAGTGCGTGCCATCGTCACTTGTCCAGCGTCTGCTTGAGGGTATTCCAGCGGAGCCACCAGCCCGTTTCGACCGGGGTGACGACATAGAAGGACATCTCGGGGTAGGATGCGAAGGGCATCTCTTCGTGCTCTGCCTGGTTGCCCAGAATCCCAGCAGGATCGAACAGTACGACGGTCTCCACCCCGAAACGGCTCCGCATCCGGCGCTCTGCGAGCTTCTTGGGGCGGTGGAGATCCTGGGTCCAGACTGGCCTTGTCACCTTGCCTCCCAGCCCTGTGAAGGTCTTCATCTGGTCGAGCGTGGGCAGGTAGTAGGGGGCTGAGGCGCCCTGGCTGAGCCAGCGGCAGAAGTGGCGGGCTTGGTGCCAGTTGGGGGTCAGTGGCGGCTTCCCTGCCTGATTGCCGAGGGCCTCTGCGAGCTTGCCGGCCGGCACTGGTTCGCGGCTGATATAGAAGGAGGTCTTCTTCTGTCGGACCAGGACCATGTTCAGCCCCAGGTGGTTTTCGAACGTGCCTGGGGCTGGGATTCTCCGCATGGTGTTCTTGAGGCCTATGGACGCGGACTGGAGTCGCCTGTTCTGCAGCAGTTGGAAGCGGCGCATATTGGTGGCGGTGTCTCGGATGTCCTTCAGGTAATGCCTGGCGTCGTTGGGCAGGTTCTCTTCACGGGCGGCCTCCGCGACCAGCTCAAGGATCCGGAGGCAGCGGTCTCGGTCCTCCCGGATGCCGTCCAGGGTCACGACCAGATCACGGCGGATCTTGATACCTGACAGGATGCGTTCGTCCACGCTCTTGGTCTTGGGCAGGCGTCCCATGGCCGCGAAGACCGCGTTTGCCTCCTTGAGGCGTTGCTGGTGGGCCTGTCCTTGGAACAGCGCCTGCTGGCGGATGCGGGCGAAGTTCTCCCGCCGATCGAGTTCATCGATGGCAGGGAAGGTCAGCTTGGGCGCTGTGGCACCAAGCTTCGCCGTCTGCCCATGGGCGAGGACGGTTGCGAGCGCGAGGGCGATGGCTGCGGTTCTCATCGGCGACTGGGCACCTTGTTCGCTTGGCGTCTGTCTTCCGGCTTTGGGGGGGTTGCGGACCGCACCCCACTCCCCACTATCCCATCAGTATAGGATCGCCGCGGTTGGTTTGCAACCGAGCTAGTTCGCCAGTTCGAGAAGGCCACCATTCTGGAGATCCCACGTGGCAAGGTCGAGCGTGCCGCTCCACATCACCCACAGCTTCGCCGCATTCTTGCGCACGGTCATGTTGAACGGGATGCGTTTCCCCTTGCCGGGGGCGAGTCCCAGGGAGGCGAAGGGAATCTTCCACTCGCATTGCCAGCGACCTGGCACGGGAATGGTGGCCGCGAAGGCCACGCCCTGGGAAGCCTGCTTTGCCTGGGCTGCCGTCGCTCCCGCCTCGGTGCTGCTCAGGAATGTGCCAGCCGGGAAGCCGCGCAGGACCACGATGGGGTTGCCCTTCGCGGCGGGATTGCGGATGGCCACCTCCACGGCATCCAGCGCCCAACGGGCTTCCTTGGTGATGGGGGCGGCAGTGCCGACGGGGCTATCGATGGCGATCCAGAGTGCGTCCTTGTCCCAGCGGACCCAGGCTTTGCTGGGCAGGCCGGTGGGGGAGCGGCCCAAGCCCTGGTCGAGAACGGTGCTCAGCCCGCTCCATTCCTCTGGCTTGATGATTCCGTCCACGGCTATGGGGGTGGTGCGCTGACTGGCCTTGAGGACTGGCGGTGGCCCGGCCACGGGCTTCTTCCTGGCCTCGGCCTTGGGTGGCGCATCGATTGGGCGCACCTTGTGGCGGACCGGCCAGGTGGCGCGGGCTGGGTCGCGGTACACGCCGATGCGGTCCCAGGGGATGGGCTTGAAGCCCAATGCCCAGGCGGGGGAGTCCTTGCGCAGGCGATAGTCGTCCTTCTTCGCGTTCCTGAAGCGGGGGTCGTCGTCGGTCAGGTTGTCGCGGATCGTGCCGAATTCCTTGGCCTTACCGTGGATGCGGTCGAACTTGCTGTTCCAGGAGATGTTCCGCTCTACCACGTTTCCCTTCGGTACGCCGGGCTCGTCGTCCAGCGTCTTGGCCAACCAGGGGTAGCGTTCCCGCCAGAGCGGGCTGGTGTAGGGCACGCTCTTCAGGCGCGTGGTCATGACCCCCGCCACACTTGCTTTCGCCCAGCCGAGGGCACGGGCGTCGATGTGCATGCCGTTCTTGCAGTCGGCCATGATGTTGTTGTGAATGTGGTTGTTGCGACCGCCGCCGATCAGGAAGGCCCGGGGCACGCGGACGATCACGTTGCCCTCGATGAGCGTGCCCGAGAACATGTCGTCCAGATAGATCCCGTTGCAGCCCCGTCCCTTGAAGCCGGTCACGTCGTGCACGTAGTTGTGGCGGATCACCGTGCCGCAGGCGCTCCAGTCCCGTCCGGCGTAGATGGCCCCGGAGTCGTTGGCTTCGTAGCAGACGCTGTGGATCTCGTTGCCTTCCACCAGATGGTCGTTGCCCGAGAACCAGAGCGCGATATAGGGTGCATCGTGGATCAGATTCCGGCGCGCGGTCTGGCCGACTCCAGAGAGGGAAACCGCCGTGCAGAAGCTCCGCTTGAGCCGCCCGTAACGGCGGATCCAGGTGTTCTCGAGCACGTGCTCGGAGGGGGCGAGAGTCGCGCGGTCGCCGCCGCCGAGGGAGACGGCCCCATTGCCGGTGTCGTAGATGTCGCAGCCGACCACTGCGTGCTTCTTGCCACCCGTCACCACCACGGCCCGCATGCCCGTGTTGCGGAAGGTGCAGGCCTCGAAACGCACGTCCTGCCCGCCCTTGACGACTGCCGTGTGGTTGCGGACCGCCTCGAACACCAGGCCCCGGAAACGGACGTGACTGACGTTCTCCAGGCTGAGTGCGCTGAGCAGGCGCGACACGACGACCCGGTCCCCTTTTGGTTTGCGCGGTGGCCAGAAGTAGAGCTTCCCCTGGGTGCGATCGATCATCCACTCGCCCGGTCGGTCCAGTTCGCAGAGCAGATTGAGCGCGTAGTACCACTGTTTCGGGCGGATGCCATAGGAATGGGGCTTGCCTCCCAGCGTGATCTGCCTTTTCGCCGGATCGACGTTGACGATCGGGTTCGCTCCTTCGGCCCAGTCCCAGAACCAGAATCCATTCAGCCAGCCTTCTGTCTCCCCCTGCCACCGGCTGGGGCGGTCTCCTTCGTAGGTGAATGTGGGATCCTTGCTTCCCACCCGCCCATGGGACTTGAACTGCTTCTTCTCGGAGATCCCTGCCACATAGGCAAACTTGTCGTTGGGCCAACGCGCCAAAGGCATGGGCTGGGTCTCGAAGAAGACCTCGCAGCCCATGCCATTGGGGCAGGGCTCGCCGAAGTCGACGACCCCTGCGGCCCCCAAGTCCGCCACCATCACATGGTCCTGCGCTCCTGCGTCGAGGCGCGCACGAGTCATCTTGTCTGTGACTTGCCCGAAGGCCGTGACCGGCACCCCCCCGCTCAATCGTGCCGTCCCCGCCTTCTCTGCTTGGTAGACAATTGGGCCAGCGGCGGTGCCGCCGTCCTGCGAGTCCATGGTGATTGATTCTGCCAGGTAGTAGGCTCCCGGTGCCAACTGCACGATTGCCCCGGCCGCCGGCAGCGTTTCGGCCTTGCGCAAACGGCGGATCTCATCCCGTGCCCGTGCCACGGTTAGGAACGGGCCGTCGGTGCGCGATGCGGTTGCCCGCAAGCCGTTCGCCTCGTCATTTCCCTTCGGGGATACGTACAGGCGAAGGGGCGCTGCCCCCACGCCGACCGTCGCGACGAGTGCCAGAAGCCATAGACCACGCATGATGGATCTCCTCGTTGGGGTATTGGGGACGGCTACAATAGCGCCAATCAGGGGGGCTGCACGTTGGCCGAAGTCACTGCTGGCGACCACGTGGGGTCCGGGGCTGGCCCCGCTTCCGGACCCCACCCGCGACTGGGGCATTGCTCACTGCTGGCGTCGGCCCTGTGTTCCCAGCCGCCAGAGGCGGCGGCAGGGGAGGGCGAGGCAGTGGGCGAGCCAGAATCGGGGATCACGGGGGGCATATCCGGTCAGGCGTTGGGTGGCGGCGCGGGTGCCAAGGAAGGTCCGTAGGCAGAAGCGCCCGAAGGGGATGCCCATGAGCAGGCACTCGAAGCGGTAGCTGCGGAGGCGGGGTAATGCGTCGGCGAGCACGCACTGCCGCAGGAAACGGGCGCAGGTGGCATCGCTGCCGCGCAGGCCGTTCCAGAGGGTCTCGACGACGTCGGCCGGGCCGATTCCCGCCAGTTCGTGGGCAGCGGCGAGGCCCGCGATGGTGTAGGCGGCAATGCCGGCGTCACGCCAGTTCTCGGCGAGCTGTGTCCAGTTCAGGCCGCTTTCCTCGATCAAGGCGAGATCCAGAAAGTCGAAAGGCATGCTGCCCCGGTGCTTCAGCAGATGCAGCAAGGCCAGCGTGCAGGCGGTGTCGGCAGCAGGGGCGAGCAGGTTGGGGAGACCGGGGCAGGGCCGGGCATTGGGGAGCAAGTCGGACAGGGCACCCCAGGCGGGGGCGAATTCGAGACGGTAGTGCAGCTCCACTGCCGTGCCCATCACGATCTGACGCTCGATATGGTGTTCCGGGAAGGGGATTTCCTGCTGTTTGGCGCGCAGTTTGGCCATGGCTGCCGGATGGAGCTCGGTCAGATCGTCTTCGTGCATCATGACGTCGATATCGCCCGACCAACGCCAGGTTTCCTGGGGGTAGAGCAGGATGCTCGTGGCAGCGCCCTTGAATACCATGCGGGGGCGCCCGTCAGCGGCCAATCTGTTGACTTCCGCCAAGGCGAGTTTGCGTTTGGCCGTCCAGCCCAGCTCGATCAGGGCGGCCTGGGCGAGCGACGCTTGGATCGGGGCCGGGTCGATGTCCATCTCCGGCAGGCGGGCGAGCGCGTAGGTGGCGAGCCCCTTGCCGATCAGCCCCTGGGCCACGGCCTGCGGTTGCTGCTCCAGGCGGTGGCGCAGTTCGTCTGCGGCATCGCTGCGTTGGGCAACGAGGAGTAGGGCAGGGGAGAGTTGGCGCGGATCACGCATGGCCTGGCGATTCTCCCCAGACGGCGCGGCGCACCTCTTCGGGACGCAGGTTGAAGGCCAGGCGCTGTACCGGCACGCTGTCGAACAGGGCGGCGGCGGCTTGGGCGCGGCGGGGCAGGAGTGGGTCATCGCCAAAGGGAGCGGCAAGGAGAATGGGGTAGGCGCTGGCCGGGTCGATGGGCGTCACCGCGCAGGTCTGGGCCTGGGCGAGGACGAATACGGCGGCGAGCGGAAGGTCGGGTGCAGCAGCGGTGGGAGGGGCGCGATAGTGCCTCTGATCCACCAGGCGGAACTGGCCCTGTTCGTCGCGGAAGGCCCAGTTGATCTCGTCGCTGATGCTGTCGGTCTCCGGCGCGAGAAGCTGGGCGATGGTGCTCTTGCCGCCGCCACTGAAGGCGCAGAAGGCCATGGCTTGGCCGTCGCGGGTCACCGAGGAGGCGTGCAGGAAGACATCGCCGGACAGGCCGCAGAGGGCGGCGAAGATATCGCGGAACAGAAAGTACCAGCCCGTGCGATCCAGATCCGCCCGGAAACGGATGGTGGCGTGTCGGGCCGGGAAGTCGATCTGGCACCAGTGGGCACCCAGGGCTTTGACGAAACGGTCGCCGCCCCGTTCGAGCGTTGGCGACCAGTCGGGCTGGTCCACCATCTGGAACTCAAGGGTGACTGCGTCCTCGGTCTCTGCCATAGGATACCGCAGCAATCCTCGGAGCCCGGGGAGGGGGCAATGGGGGATGCGCACGGCCAACGTGCCGATGCGGCAGACTTGGCTTGGCGAGGGAGTGAGCATGGTGGCACTGTAGAGTGCTCCGCCCTGGCTCGCCAGCATTGGGGGCGGCACTATGTTGGGGGACGTCGTCCATCCCAATGCAGGCAGCAGCCTACGCACAACAGGAACAGGGGAAAGAACCCATGTGGCAGACTGGTCTTCACTGCAGCCTCGTCGGCGCGTCGGGCATCGGCATGGGGCGGGATGTTCGGGGCTCCGTCGTGCACGCGTTCCTGACTTGGCTGGTGGTAGGCCTGGTCACCGCAAGCATGGCAGGGGAGCTCCCTGCCAAGCTGGTGGCGGCGGGCGCATTCAAGGATCGATTCTCCGGCCCGGGGAAGGCAGTGGACGGCAAGGTCGAGACGGAGTTCGTGTTCCACTGGGCGAACAAAGGGGGGTGGCTTGTGCTTGATCTTGGGGCGGGGCAGGTGCTTGAGGCAGTCGAGATCACGAACGCCCAGAAGGATCGCGTGTTCTGGTTGACGGAGGTCTACGTGGGGGCGGATGGGGTTCATTGGCGACCTCTGCTCGGGCGCAAGACGAACCTCTCCATGTGGCGCCCCAACGAGACCACCCGGGTCACGCTGGCCGATGCGGTCGGGCGGTATGTGAAGCTCGCCTTCAGCGGGGGTGGTCCCAGAGGGGGGATCGCCGAGGTGAAGTTCATCGGCAGGCCGAATCGGCCCGAGCGGCATCTGCTCATGTGGGCCACCGACCTCGAGCGAGACTACTTGGCCAAGATGGACTACTTCGAGAAGGATCTGGGGATCACCGATCTGTGGCTCGACAGTGTCGAGAGCGCGTTCCCCCAGACGAACCGCAACTCAGGCTTCAAGCCTTGGGTCGAGTCCGGCGCTCTGGCGACTTTGCGGCAACGGAATATCCGCTACTGGCTGGGGGAGCACGAGTCGTTCGGGCACTTGGTCAACACGCCCGAAGCTCTGCATGACGACCTTGCCTGGGGGACGACCCTGCGCCGGATGCGCGAGATATACGCGGAGGCGAGGAAGCTCGGCTTCCGGGGACTGGTCTTCGATGCGGAGGACTACGACGGCGTTCCCAAGGCTGTGAAAGAGCGCTACAAGGACCAGGCCGACTACGTGTCAGGGTGGACATTCAACGACGAGTTCGGCTATGCTGGCGGCTACTATCAGCGCGGCCTCCAGGTCGGCAAGGCCATCTATGGCGTCTGGCCGGGTGCGACCCTGATCCAGATGTACGAGGCGCGGATGTACGCTGGCCGCAAGAACAGCTGGGACGGCAATCACTGGTGGCTGAAGGGCATCCATGACGGAGGCGTCGAGATTTGGCTTGCCACCGAGAAGACCTATGGGGCTGGCAAGCAGGAGATGAAGTCCCCGAAGGCACTCGTTCACTTGCAGCATTGGTTTGTGGACATGAGGAGCTTCGCGGGGAGGGTCCACGCCGCGTATCCCTTTGTGACTCGTGTGTTGCCTGGCTTCCATCCGTGGAATTGCCGGTTGGGGATTGGCAACTATCTGCCGAAGTACCTGGACGAGCAGCTCTCGGTCTGCCAGCAGCTCTTCAGGGGGTGTTGGATCTACAATGAAGGCAACAAGCATGGTGGCGACCCGCGGCTCACCCTTGATCCCGAGAAACTCGGCAAGCACGGCGTCACGGCCGAGGACTACCTGAAGGTGTTCCGGGACCATCCGGTTCGTTGAGCGCTGCCGCATTGGGATCGGCTGGCGTGGCTCGCGGGCTTTGGCTGGTCAATCTATATTTGGGGGAACAGAAGCCACTCCGAGGTCGCCGTGACTCCCAACGCCAGCGGAACCCGTCAGACCGGGCCTGAGATCCTGCATGATGCGGAGGCATACTGCCGGGAGGCCAACCTGCGCCTGACCGATGGTCGGCGGACGGCGCTGGAGTTGCTCGTGTTGAGCCCGACGGCGTTGAAGGCCTACGATGTTCTGGAGCAACTCAGGCAGCCGGGCGGCAAGGCCATGCCGCCAACCGTCTACCGGGCCATGGACTTCTGGATCGAACATGGGTTCGTCCACCGCATCGAGTCTCTGAACGCCTATTTCGCCTGCGGGCACCCGCTGCACAAGCATGGTTGCCAGCTACTGGTCTGTCTTCGCTGCAACCGCGTGTTGGAGGTGTGCGATCATGAGTTGCAGACCCACTTCGCCGCCACTGCGGGGGCCAATCACTACGAGTTCGAGCGGGCCGTGCTGGAGATTCATGGCGTGTGCCCGGCCTGCCAGACTTCTTGATCCGGCCGCGGTTGTCGACGAGCGGTCGACGGGAGTAGTGTTATAGTATAACAGTCCGTCGGCAGTCCACGTACTTGGAGGCATCCGTTTGGTTCAGGAAACCTGCATCCATGGTCATGTCCTAAGCGGCCCCCCGGTTTGCGTGACCGGCGTCGGCTTCCGCTATCCGGGCGGCAAGACGGTGCTTGCCGACGTGAGCTTCGAGTTGGGACCGCGCTCGCACACCTGCATGATCGGCCCCAATGGCGGTGGCAAGACGACCTTGCTGCGGCTTCTCCTTGGTCTGCTGACGCCGACCGAGGGCACGATGGAGGTGTTGGGTGCGCCCCCTCACCGCGCCTGCAGCCATGTGGGCTATGTGCCGCAGCACACCGACGTGCGCCGAGGCTTCCCGATCACGGTCCGGGAGGTGGTGCTGACCGGGTGCATTGGGGACGACCCCTTCCGTCGCCACCGCGTGTGCGTGCACCGAGCCGAGGAGATCATGGAGGAACTGGCGATTGTCGACCTGCGCAATCGGTCCTTTGACAAGCTCTCCGGCGGGCAGCGGCAGCGGGTGCTCATCGCCCGTGCTCTGGTGGGTGATCCCTCGCTGCTGCTGTTGGACGAGCCCACCGCCAATGTGGACCCTGGCGTGGCCCATCTGGTGCGCAAGCTGCTGGATGGTCTCGCCGACCGCATCGGCATTCTCACCGTCTCTCACGATCTGGAGTACATCGACAGCTCCCTCGACCAGGTTCTTTTCGTCAATGGCACGGTGAAAGCCCTCGCTCCGAGTGAAGTGACCGCCGAGCTGGTCTGGGGGTTGTTTGGCCGCCCTCGGGAGGCGTCGTGATGC
>JABGQJ010000589.1 GCA_018648945.1 Victivallales bacterium | reverse complement strand
TACAGGGTGCAGAACTCCGCCCGCCCCCCGACCTCTCGCTTCCTCCTGAGCATCTCTTTCGGAAAGGGCTTGCCCCGCAGATGTCACGAGCCATAGTATCGTTGTTCACAATCTGAAATAACGGAACAGGGTGTAAATCCCTGGCGGGTCCGCCGCTGTAACCGGGGACGAAAGCTCCATCATGTCACTGCTTGCATAGCAAGTGGGAAGACGGAGCCGGTAGGATGAACCGGAAGCCAGAAGACGATTTCAGAAGTAAGGCACTGCGTGGTTTTGGTTGGGCGCGACTCCCACCATATTCCTTTGCTACCTGCTGTCTTTCTTCCTGATCTTCGTGTGGACTCGTGCGTTTCTGCCTTCGGGCGAGGAGCGCTGGTAGGCACGGAGTCTGGGATCATGTATCAGCACGGTGGCGACATTGCTCAGCTGGCCAGACGAGCCGGTTGTGCGGCGGAAGACGTACTCGACCTGAGTGCGAACATCAATCCCCTTGGCCCCCCTCCCTGGCTGCGCTCCCAAGTCAACCGGCATCTGGCCGATGTCGCCAACTACCCCTCTCCCCGCGCCTCCGAACTGACGGCAGCCATCGCGAGGGCCTTCGGCATTGAGGCGACGACGGTGGTGGCGGGAAATGGCTCATCGGAGCTGCTCTACGCCATCCTCCGGGCGCTCGCCCCGGAGAGAGCCATCATTCCATGCCCTGCCTATGGCGACTACGCCGTCGCTGCTGAGTTGGGGGGCGCGGACGTCCTGCCGGTCATCCTCTCTCTCGAAGACGGGTTTGCCGTTGATTTCGAGGCGCTTGCGTCTCTGGCCCGTGCCGGAGATGTGTTGGTGCTGGGGCGCCCCGTCAACCCCACCGGTACGGTCCCGCCGGCAGCGAGGATTCGGCAACTGGCGGCGGAACTCCCGAAGTGCACGCTTCTGGTAGACGAGGCCTTCGCTGACTTCCTTGGGGACGAGGATACTCTTCTCGGCGGCAGACCGCCGAATGTGGTTGTCCTCCGTTCGATGACCAAGTTCTACGGCATCCCCGGGTTGCGCCTCGGTTTCGCGGTTGCAGATGACGTCCTGGCAGAGGCCTTCCGCAGGCAGATTCCTCCGTGGTCGGTCAACACACTGGCCCGGTCGGTGGGCATCGCCGCCTTGCAGGACACGGGCTATGCGAAGGAATCGCGCCGCTGTGTTGCCGAGTACCGAGTTGCGATGGAGCTTGGCCTGGCTGAGTTCCAGACGCTGAACGTGTTCCCCGGACGGGCGAACTATGTGCTTGTGCAGCGCCGGGACGGCGGCAGCGCTCGCACTCTTGCTGACGCATTGCTCTGCGGACACCGGATCGCCATCCGCGTGTGCGACAACTACACGGGGCTGGACGACACATTCTTCCGCGTGGCAGTGCGCGGGCCTGAAGAGACAGAGCGCTTCCTGGAAGCTCTCGACGAGTGCCTGGAGCAGAGACGTCCCGGCGCAAAGGGGCGGAGGGAAAGACGAACGCCCGCTCTGATGATCCAAGGCACGACCTCGAATGCTGGCAAGAGTGTCATCGCCGCTGCGTTCTGCCGGGTTCTGGTGCAGGATGGCGTCCGCGTCGCTCCCTTCAAAGCCCAGAACATGTCGCTGAACTCGTTCGTGACCCGCGATGGGGGGGAAATGGGCCGGGCGCAGGTGGTGCAAGCACAGGCGTGCCGACTGGACCCCGAAGTCCGGATGAACCCGATTCTGCTCAAGCCCAACAGCGACACGGGCAGCCAGGTCATCCTCATGGGCAGTCCCATCGGCAACATGAACGTGATGAGCTACACCGAGCGCAAGGCCAAGCTGCGCTCGACTGTCCAGGAGGTCTACGACTCCCTGGCTGGGGAGTTCGACGCCGTGATCCTCGAAGGAGCGGGAAGCCCTGCCGAAGTGAATCTGAAGAAGCGTGACTTGGTGAACATGCAGATGGCTCGCCACGCGGAATCCCCCGCTTTGGTCGTCGGTGACATCGACCGTGGCGGGGTCTATGCGGCATTCATCGGGACCTTGGCGGTGATGGAGGAATGGGAGCGCCGGCTGGTGGCTGGCTTCCTCGTCAACCGGTTCCGAGGGAACGCCTCGCTGTTGCAGGATGCTCATGACTATGTTCTCAATTACACCGGGAAGCCCGTGCTCGGGGTAGTTCCGTACCTGCCATCGCTGAACCTGCCCGAGGAAGACTCCGTGGAGTTCAAGAACGGGGAGTCTGGCTCTGCGGCGACTCGCGCCGATGCGGTCGAGATCGCGGTAATTGACTTGCCACACATCTCCAACTTCACCGACTTTGATGCCTTCCGCCTTGAGCCTGATGTCTCCCTGCGAGTGGTGCGTCGGGGAGAGGATCTGGGGCACCCCGATGCCGTGATCCTACCGGGGAGCAGGAATGTGCCGGGCGATCTCGCCGCTCTCCAGCAGTCTGGCTTGGCGGAGAGTGTCCGACTCCTGGCGGACAAGGGCCGGACGGTCACAGTGGGGATATGCGGAGGCCTGCAGATGCTCGGGCATCGCATCGCCGACCCGCACGGGCTGGAAGCCGGGAGTACGGGCTGCTTCGATGGACTTGGCCTGCTGCCAGTCAGCACGACCTTCGCCCGAGAGAAGACTCTGACCCGCAGTGAGGGGCACCACCCGCCCAGCGGCAGCAAGATCACAGGCTACGAGATTCACCACGGCATCACCGAGGTGGGGTCTTGCGCGCCCATGTTCCTGGGTGGCGATGGCGAACAGCTTGGGGTGCGTTCGGAGGACGGCGGCGTCTGGGGAAGCTACCTGCACGGGGTCTTCGATGCCGATGGCTTCCGCCGTGTGTTCATCGATGGCCTGCGGTCGCGCAAGGGTCTGGCACCGTTGCGGTCCGTCCAGGCGAGCTATGGCATCGAGGAGGCGCTGGACCGGCTGGCTGACGTACTCCGGGAGGCCGTGGATATGGATGCGGTGTACCAAGTGATGGGGCTCTAGACGGATGAGCATCGAGATACAACTACTGCTGGCGTTGGTCCTGGATCTGGTCCTGGGTGATCCGCCATGGCTGCCCCATCCGGTCCGTTGGATGGGAGCGGGCGCGCTCCGAACGGAGCCTTGGCTGCGCCGGATCGTGCCGAACGAACGGCTGTCCGGGGTCTGTGCAGGCCTCCTGGTCGTCGGTCTGTCCGGGGTCGTGGCCTGGGGGCTTACGGTTGTCTGCGGGCGTATCCATCCCCTGCTGGCGGATGTGGCAGGAGTCGTCCTGATCTACACCACTGTGGCGGCGCGGGACTGGGCCCGGCATGGCGACCGCGTGTTCCGGGCCTTGGCTGCGGACGACCTGCCCGAGGCCAGGTGCTGCGTGGGCATGATTGTCGGACGCGATACGGATGGGCTTGACGAGGGAGCTGTAACCAGGGCTGCCGTCGAGAGCATCGCCGAGAGCACGGTAGACGGGGTGACGGCTCCCATCTTCTACGCCCTGCTGTTTGGCCCCGTTGGTGCCATCGCCTACCGCGCCATCAACACGTTGGACTCGACCTTCGGCTACAAGAACGAGCGCTATCTCCGGTTTGGCTGGTTCTCAGCACGGGTAGATGACCTCGCCAACTTCATTCCCGCTCGCCTCACAGTTCTCGCGGCGTTGCCAGCGGCGGCCTTGCTCAGGCTCGGACCCCACCGGGTTCTCCGTATGGTCCTGCGTGACGGGCGTCAGCACGCGAGCCCCAACTCCGGGCTGATGGAAGCGGCGATGGCCGGGGGCATGGGAGTGCAGCTCGGTGGCACAAGCACCTACTTCGGCACGCCCATGCCAAAGCCGACCATCGGGGACGCGGATGTGCCTTTGCGCGCCGACCACATTGCGCAGGCCAACCGGTTCATGTACGCGATCACTGCATTCTTCACCGCAGGCGGCATCCTCCTGCGCTGGGTAATCATGCGCCAGTTCCTGGAGGGGGGGATGTGAGCAACACCAGCAGAATCATAGTCGTGGCCGGTACTGCCAGCGGCGTGGGGAAGACTTCCCTGACGCTGGGAATCGCCCGCGCCCTCAGCCGCCGGGGATTGCGGGTACAGACCTTCAAGGTCGGCCCCGACTACCTGGACCCAACCCATCTGTCCCTGGCCTCCGGGCGCCCATGCTACAACCTTGATGGCTGGATGACGAGCCTTGACTACCTACGCTCGCTGGTGAGCAGGCTGAGTCTCGGGGCGGACATCTGCGTGGTGGAAGGGGTGATGGGCCTCTATGACGGGGCGGAGCCAGATGGACTTGCGGGGAGCACGGCAGAAGTGGCGATTGCTCTGGGCGCGCCGGTCTTGCTGGTCTGCAACGCCCATGGTATGGCTCGCAGTCTGGCGGCAGTGGTCAAGGGGTACGCTGAGTTCGTACCGGAAGTACAGGTTGCCGGAGTTCTGGGCAACCGTGTGGGTTCCTCCCGCCATGTGGAGTGGCTCAACGCGGCCTTGTGCGAGGCACACCTCGGCCCGCTGGTTGGGGCTGTGCCGCGCGGCGCGTTCCCCGAGCTCAAGAGTCGCCACTTAGGCTTGGTATCGGCCGACCCAGTTAGCATGCCCGACCAGATCTTCGAGACGCTTGGCGACGTGGTCGAGAAGAATGTTGATCTCGACCGCCTGATTGAGATGGCTGGCGGGACACTGCCACAGGCAGATCTGGCGGACACCCACACGCCCCCGAGCAAGACTCGCATCGGTGTTGCCCAGGACCGTGCCTTCCACTTCTACTACCCGGACAACCTGGATATGCTGAGGGCAGCGGGAGCACAATTGGTCCCCTTCTCCCCACTGCACGATCAGGTTCTGCCAGAGGACCTGGGTGGGATCATTCTGGGGGGCGGGTATCCGGAGGAGTTCGGCCAAGAGTTGGCTGCGAACGGGTCGATGCGGCGGGCCATCAAGCAGTTCGCCGATTGCGGCAGGCCCATCTACGCGGAATGTGGCGGCCTGATGTACCTAGATGCCCTCGGCGCAAGTCCCTCCCTCCTCGGTCGCTACTCGCCCTTGCTC
>JABGQJ010000588.1 GCA_018648945.1 Victivallales bacterium | reverse complement strand
CCCGATGTCAAACGGCCCGCTACGCGCCCAAGGCCGCGAAATCGCCTGCCAGCAATGCCTGCTTGAGGTCCATGTAGGTCCGGAAGTCGTCCCAGGATACGTCGGGCGGCACGGTGTGGTCCACGGTAGGGATGAACCCCCCTTCCTCGATCAGTGGGATGAACTCCCGCAGGTGGGTCGCAACGATTTCCCGACCTCGGGAGAGCAGACGCTTGTCCACCCCGCCCCAGATTCGGAGCGTCTTGCCAAACCGCTGCCGCCACTGCTGGGGACTCACCTCGGACGCCCGTTCGACGGGCCAGACCGTGTCCACTCCTGCGTCGAGCAACAGGGGGATCAACATGGTGGGGTCACCGTCGCTGTCTACAGCGAAACAGGTGGTGCCGTGCGAGCGGAAGAACTCCACCACGCGCTTCAGATGAGGGAAAATAAAGGTGCGGAAGGTCTCGGGGCCCAGTAGCGGTCCCCCCTTCATGGCCATGTCCTCGTTCAGGACGAAACAGTCCACCTGGATCTTCTCCAGCACCGGTCGGCTGGTCTCGATGATGAAGTCGGCAAAGAACTCCATCATCTCGTGCATCAGCTTCGGGTAATCGTACCAAGCCAGGGAGAGATTCTCCGTGCCCATGAACTCCCGAGCGCGCCAGTAGAAGCCATTGGCTGCGCAATTGCGGCCGAGGGTCAGGGGGAAGTCCCGGCCACGCCAACGGGCAATCTGCTCGTCCAAGTTCGGTGGGTACCGCGCCGGGATGGCGGCTTCGAGCCGCGCCTTCACGGCCGGAAAATCGGCCGGCGTGCGCACCGGGAATTCCAGATACTGGTCCATGGACATCCGCGTGCCGTAGGTGGTGCCTTCCTTCAACGCCTTGGTCACAATCCCCTTGGCATTGCGGGCGATCACCCACTCCGGGTTGTCCTCGATCACCTCGTACTCGTAGGCGGGCACAAAGCCGTAGTTCACCGGGATGAACTCCTGGTGGTCCATCCCTACTGAGGCCTCGCCGACGAACCAATCCCAGGTGAACGGCGCGATGGCGGCGGGCGCCTCCTCTTCCCAACGCTTTCGCGTCTGTCCCCAGACACCCAGTTCGCGGTTGGGTCGGCGGTCTGCCGGCTCGTAGGCCATGCAGGCCTGGAAACGTTCGAGATCGGTCATGCGATCACCACTCCTGTTAGCGAAGGAACCCCCTGCACCGCCACTTCGCACCCGCCCATTCCAGTTCCGCGTCGGCCAAGCGAAGGACTGTGCGCAGGTCTTCCTCATTGTCGAACGCGGACTTTGGAATAGCGGAAAACGCGTGTCTGGTCATATAGAGCAGCACGTAGTCGGGAATGTCGCGATAGGCAGAATAGAACGTCCAATTCAGGTCGGATGTCCCCTCGGCGCTGTCAACGTGGATGTTCTCATCAGTGAAGACCACATGGATCGACTGGGTGTACTTCCGTGCCGCCTGGAACGCTCTGCGCCACACTCGCGTGCGAATCGCCGCAACCGCCAGCAGGACGGCCCCAAGCCAGAGCAAAGGCCACCCAAGCCAGCTGGCGAACGGCATGGACGCCCCTGCCACCAGCACCACAGCCAACCCGATCAGGACACAGAATCTTGTGCTCACCCCCTGCGCCTTCCAGCTGGCCTCCACCGCTGCCATAAACTGCTCTTGCGTGAGACTGTAGCTGACCTCGATCCGGCTCATTCCTTGCCAAGCTCCTCGGCAAAGGCTCGGATCACGGCCCAAGTTGCCGCCCGGCCCCCTGGCGGTACGCGGTTGTGACTCGCGCCTGCCAGCCAGCAATGCATCTTCGGCTCCTTGGCGCGCTCGAAGAGCTTCTGCCCATGCCAAAAGGGGACGATTCTGTCTTCCATTCCATGGATCACCAGCACGGGGCAATTGACCTTGTCGATCCGGGCCAGGTTGCGGAACTTGTCGAAGGGGAGCAACGGCACCCGGGTCATCACCCGGAAGGCGGTCACGAAGGTACTCTCGACAATCACCGCCGCCACTCCGTGTTCTGCAGCCAGATACAACGCCGGCCCGCCGCCGATCGAGCTGCCGTGGACGATGATGCGGTCCAGCGGGACCTTGCCCTGTTCCACCAGGTACCGCAACGCCGCGTCGGCATCCCGGCACGCGTTCTTGGCCGTCGGCTTACCCGCACTCGTGCCGTAGCCCTCGTAGTCGTAGGAGAACACGGAGAATCCCCGGCGTCGGTACTCCTCCAGACGCTCCCGGACATCTCCCAGGTCCTCCGCGTTGCCATGACTGTAAAGGACTGTGTAGGTTGCCTCTGGATTGGCCAGGTGCAGGGCCGAAATCGTCACGCCGGCCACCACATCCAGCTTGATGATCTCGGCCGAGTCCCCGTAA
This sequence comes from Victivallales bacterium, assembly GCA_018648945.1. Next base: position 2,649 of record JABGQJ010000588.1, on the reverse strand, counting down.
CTGGCTGACTGCGGCACGAACATCATGCGGTCGGAGCACAGCCAGGCGAAGGCGGCGAAGCACATGTAGATGGCGATGACGGTATACATCAGCTGATGCGCCGAGAGCTTCCTGCCCAGCAGTCTTTTGAGCTTCATCCAGTCCATGGGGCTGAACCGGTCAAGAAGCAGGCATCACCTGGCAACCTGCTCCTGACGCGGGAGTTCACGGATGTAGATATTGCGAAACCAGAGCGTATTGCCATGGTTCTGTAGCTCGATCTGGCCGGTCGCGTAGATGGGCTTCTTGCGGTTCCAGTAGTTCTCCAGCACCACGTTGTCCACCACCTTCACGCCATTGAGAACGACCGTGACCTTCTCGCCAACCATGCGGATGAACATGCGATTCCACTGCTCGATCCGGTTGTCGGCGCACTCGGTGGGATTGCGCGGGTTCTTCTGGTTGTTGAAGAGGCCACCAGAGCCGACCGGCCACTTGGCGGGATCCCAGATCTGAACTTGGGGCGATCCCCGCAGGTAGATGCCGCTGTCGCCCATCTTCTTGATCTTCCAGTCCACGTACATCTCGAAGTCGCCGTAGTCCTTGGCCGTAGCGAGGCTGCGCCCCTTGCCGTCGAAGACGAACGTGCCGTCTTCGATGCGCCAATGGTCCGTCATGTGCTTGTCCGCTGCCGCCTGATGCTTCGTCAGTTCATCGGGCTTGAGCTGAAGTCTTCTTTCGGGACTGTCGAGCTTCCCGAGGAGCAAACCCTTCCAGTTGGTGAAGTCCTTGCCATTGAACAGCGCCGTAAAGCCCTTTGGCGGCACGTTGTGGGGACCGGCGGTGTAGGGCTCGAGCTGTTTTACCTTGATGTCCTTGAACTCCACCCGCGCACCGTGCCCGAGCCAGCCGATGTGGCCCGTGCGGCGCTGGAGACCAGGATGTCCTTTCACGCCCTTGCCATCGGCCGTCTCCGTGAGCGCATCCAGATCGGCATCGACGATGGTTGTGCCATTGAGAACAACCGTGATCTGCGAGCCAACCGCGCGGACCTCCTGCACATTCCACTCGCCGCAGGGCTTCAGCGCGCCCACCTTCGCCGGGACGCAGCCGTAGATGGAGCCATGGGTCTGCCAGGGCTTCAGCTTGTACTTGTTGATCTTCTCATAGCCCTTGTTGTCGATGATCTGGAGTTCCATGCCCGCATAGGCAGGATTCCCCTTGGCCGGAGAGCGGATGGCGAGACCGTTGTTGGCCCCCTCGGGGATCTTGAACTGGAAGCGCAGAACGAAGTCGCTGAAGCGATGCATCGTCATCAACTGCCCACCGCCCTTCTTCTTGCAGACCAGTACGCCATCTTCCACGGCGTAGCCGCCGGTGGACCCCATCCAGCCGCCAAGGTCCTTGCCATTGAACAGGCTGATGAAGCCGTCCTTGTCCGGCGCGGCCAGCGGCGGAGCCTTGGGTAGGGAAGCGGGACGCTTAGGCGCGGGAGCCGCCGTGCCGAAGTCCTTCGGTGCCTTGCCTGCCAGGTAGACTTCCAGCTCATTCAGATGCACCGAGGGATTGGAGCTGTTCTTGATGTCGAAGAGCCGCACGTAGCGCACGGTCGCTGGCTTGAAGCGGTGGATGTAGCCGATGGCGGTAGAGGGTGCCTTGTTCTTGGAGTGGTCCGCCAGCAAGGTCCAGGTCTTGGCATCCGCTGAGCCTTCCACCCTATAGGCGTAGAAGCGGGAGCCATCGCTGTAGCAGACGGCGCGGACGGTATCGATGGAAGTGGCGGCCCCGAGGTCGACCTGGAACCAGGCGGGGGCCTTGGGGGACGGATCGCCCCACCAGCCGTCACCATTGTTGAGCTTGCCGTTCACGGCACCGGGAGGCACCAGATTGCGTTCGTGCTTCGGGAACGCCGTCGCCGGCCTCCCGATAGCCACGTTGTTGGGGTCGTTGATCTGGCGAGCCGAGAGTTTCTCAGCAGCAGGATCATCGGAGTAGACCTCCACCTCGACCACGTGCACCGCCTCGTTCACGCTGTTCTTCTTGATGCTCAGGCGCACATAGCGGGCCTTGAGTGGCTTGGCGAACTTGTGGGTCAATCCCGCCTTGGTGGCAGGCTTGGTATTCTTGGTGTTGTCGGCGACCACGGTCCACGCCTTGCCATCCAGGGAGGCGTCGATCGTGTACTGGAAATAGCGCCGGCCGTCGTTGTAGAAGATGATGCGCGACGCATTGATCGTGACTGCCTTCTTCAGATCGATCTGGAACCAACTGGGCCACTCCGCCCCGAACCAGGCATCGAGATTGCCCAGTTTGCCATCGACGGCTTTCCAGGGGGCCTTGTCGCCCTGCTGCTCGCAGGAGGTGGTCACCGGCTTGCCGATGGCAATGTTCACGCCATCCACCGCGATGGGCAGGTTGGGCAGGTGGGCGTTGGCCTTGGCAACTACGCCCGCGTTCTTGCTCACCGCCACGACCTTGTTCAGCACAACCGCGACCTTGGTGGAGACCAACCCCTTGTCCCGGCTGTTCTGCGGACAAGCGATCTTGACGGCAGCCGCAGCGGCCTCCTCGCGCACTTCAGCATCATCCAAGTAGGGAGCCACAGCCAGGAGAGCGGCTTCGCTGCGCACATTGCCCAGCCCGCCGAGCACCAGCTTCTTGTCATTGGCC
>JABGQJ010000587.1:1868-5020 GCA_018648945.1 Victivallales bacterium | reverse complement strand
ATCCGGGGCCTGGCCCCGGTGGCCGTCGGTGATGCCCTCGATCACGACCCCGGCATCGACCGCTGCCGAACCCTTCGTCGGGTAGCCCGCCTTGTCCACTGTCCCTGGCCCGTTGTGCGCCAGTTCCGGCCCCAGCTTGCCCTGTACGAACTGCCTCGGGTCCTTGCGGTTCATGGACTCGTTGACCAGGTTGTTGATGATCCGCGTACCTTTCATGGTCGGCACGTAGGCGGCATAGCAGTAGGTCCCGAAGGCCTTCCTGGTCTGCGTGATGGTGTTGTTGTAGATCAGGTGATGCAGCGCGTCACTATTGATGTGGAAGGCGTTGCCTCCACAGGCCCAGATCACGTTGTGGTGCACGATGAAGTTGCTGCTGAAGTTGTCGAGGTAGATGCCGTTGCAGTGGGGGTTGTCGTGCACCCAGTTGTAGGCGATCACGCCGCCTTCGCCGTCCGTGCCCCAACAGTAGATCGCGCCGGCATCGTTGTTCAGCATGTTCCCGTCGTAGAGATCGTTGTATCTCAGGCTGATCCGCTTGCTGCCACCATGGCGGATGGTGTCGCGGCCAGCCCGGAAGATGGTGCAGTGTTCCACCCTTGCCCCGACCGACCGGTTCAGATCCAGTCCGCCGCGACCGCTGCCCAGGTAGTTGGCGTCATGCACCACGCAATTGAGCAGGGCGTTGTCCTCTCCCGACAGGGCCAGGGCCGTGGTCGCGCCATAGGCCACCAGGCAGCGCCGCCAGGTGTTGCGTTTGCCGGTGACCACGTTCGGGGACGCCGGTGCCGTCCCGTTGGTGTATTCGCGGATGTGCTCCACATAGCGCAGGCGGCAATCCGCCAGCGTGCAGTCCTCCGCGTCCCGCATGCTGACTGCGGCTCCGAGGACGTCCATGCCCCTGATCTCGACGAAACTGCGCTTGCTCAGATCCACTGCCAGAAGCCGTTGCTTGGCCTCGACTTGGTGCGTGGCCGGGGAGTTCCCGTCCAACGTCCACAGATAGACCGTCCCGGTTGTCTCGTCCAGGTACCATTCCCCCGGACTGTCCAGGCCAGCGAGGGCGCCGACCAGAAGGTAGGGGTTGCCGGCGCGGGGCTTGTACGGATCCTCCTTGTGGAACTTGTCCTTGGTTTTATGCTCGGCCGTGGTCGCGAACCGGAAGGACGTGCCCGGCTGATAGTCGGCCACGCGCCGGGTCGTGTTGACCCATTCGCTGCCCGGCCAGAAGATGACCACCGCGCCATTCCAGTCCCCCGGCGGCAGCTTGGGGTCGGCCAGGATTTCGTATCCAGTTCCCTCGCCAGCCCTGGCGCGCTGCATCGCCATGAGGTCGTTCACTGGCGAGTTCGGCCAGCGCGCCTCCAACATCATCTTGCCGTCCACGAACAGCTGGGTGAAGCTCAGGTCTGTCGGCAGCTTGTAGATGCTGCCTTGGTGCCGCTGCCACGCCCCGGCCAGTCGTTCCGCGCCGCTCAGCACCACCTTCTCGCCGGGTAGCGCCGCAAAGAGGATCGGTTTCCCGGGCTCGCCCGACAGCTTGGGTCGCAGCGTCTCGCGGTACGTACCCGCGCCCAACCAGACGGTGTCCCCCGGCCCGGCAACCGCGCAGGCCTTCGCGAGGGTCCGCCACGGCGAAGCCTTGGTCCCCGCATTGGCGTCATTTCCTTCTCCCCCAACATGGTACTCGGTCGCCGACATCGTCACCGTCAGCACCGTCCAGACCAGGGCCGCAATCACTGTGCGCATGGGACACCTCACGTGGTCACTGGCGGTCCTACCGATCCATCACATACCAGGCTGCGACCAGCGGCTCGTCGACCGAGCTCCGCGTGTGGTGGTCTTCGCCTGCTGCCACCACCACCACGTCGCCAGCCTGGACGGGATGGTCCACGCCGTCGATCGGGATGACTCCGGCCCCCTGCAGGAAGATAAACACCTCGTCCACCTCGTGGACATGGCGCGGCTCGGGGTGGGCCGTCTCCCCCGGCTTGAACACATAGACGCCCCCGTGGACGATCTTGGCCTCCCCCAGAAGGTCCGGCAGGAGGTGTTTGCCATCCGGCTTGAGATCAAGGGTGGTCAGTCGCTTCATGGCAGTCTTCTCCGTGGCAGATATGTCGCTTCGCCGCGCAAGCGGCGGCCCGGGATGGAGCAGGGCTTGGTCCGTGGCGGCCAGCTTCGCGCCGCGCTACCATAGATGGATCGAGACGGTGGAACAAGGCCCCACAGGCGCGTCGCTTCGAGGCGGCAGTCGCCGATTCGACCGATTTGGCGGCAGACGTGGAGTGCGAGGACGTTCTCTACGAAACTCCGCTTAGCGTGGCCTCGCAGCCCCAAGCCGGGGCACGCCGTGGGCACCGGTTGCCTGGGACTGCGCCTACGGTATGGTAGCGGCGCAGCCGCGATCGCGATGATCCGCCAGGCCCCACCACCCAGCAAGGAGCGATCCGTGGGAGTGTTCACAGATGTTCTTGAGAAAGAGGTCCGGCTTGAATACATGAAGCCGGAGGAGGCGGCGGCAGCGAAAGCGAAAGCGCCGTATGTCTACGTGCCGTTTGGCTCGATCGAGTGGCATGGCTACCACAATGTACTGGGGCTTGATGCTGTGAAGGCCCACGAGCAACTGGTTGGCCTGGCCGCGCGAGTGGGTGGTGTGGTCTACCCCGCCGTGTTCTTCGGTTCGGGTGGGGGGCACCATGGCTGGCCGTCCACCTTCATGTTCAGCAAGGAGCCCTTGATCGCCCTGACCGTCGAGCTGCTGCGGGGATTCGAGGCCGATGGGTACGAGAAGGTGATTCTCCTTTCGGGCCACTACCCCAACAGAAGCCAGTTCATGGACTCCGCCATCGCGGAATACAGGCAGTCCGGCGGCCAGATGGCCGTGCTTGCCCTGGTCGAGAATCAGGCGGACGACGTGGGGGGCGACCATGCGGCGAAGTTCGAGACCTCCTTCATGATGTACCTGCATCCGGACAAGGTCGATGTGGAGCGGCTCAACGCGTCGAGAGACGGTCTCGGCGGCGTGGACGAGCGGATCAACTACATGGGCGATGAGTACCGGGGGCACCCCTGCTATGGCCTGGTCGGCATCGACCCGCGCGCCCATGCATCTGCTGCCGTTGGCCGGGAGAACACCGAACACCTGCTGGCCT
>JABGQJ010000587.1:0-1770 GCA_018648945.1 Victivallales bacterium | reverse complement strand
TATGGCCTGGTCGGCATCGACCCGCGCGCCCATGCATCTGCTGCCGTTGGCCGGGAGAACACCGAACACCTGCTGGCCTTCCTTGAGAAATGGCTGACTGTTACTGACCACGAGGATTCTGCCGAATGACTCCGAAAGCGCCCAATATTCTCTTCGTCATCTGCGACCAAATGCGCAGCACAGCTCTCGGCTGTGCTGGCGTGGAGAAGGTACTCACGCCCCATCTGGACGCGTTCGCCCAACAGGGCACTCGCTTTACCAATGCGGTCTCGAATACGCCCGCCTGCACTCCGGCCCGGGCCACGCTGCTGACCGGCAAGCACATCCTCTCCCACGGGTTGGTCAACAACGACATGCAGCTTGGCCACGGCCACCAGTCCCTCGCCCGCTGCCTGACGGCACGGGGCTACGGCTGCGGCTACATTGGCAAGTGGCATCTGGACGGCGTCAATCGCGGGGCGTTCGTTCCCCCCGGGCCACGTCGACAGGGCTTCGATGACTTCTGGGCCGGGGTCGAATGCAATCACAACTACTTCGGCGGCTATCATTACGATGAGGAGACGCGGCAACCGGAGTGGTTCGACGGCTACGAGCCGGACGGCCAGACGGACCTCGCCATCGACTACATCGAGCGGAAAGCCGACGCCCCATCGCCCTTCTGCCTCTTCCTGTCTTTTGGGCCACCCCATTGCCCCTACCAATTGGTGCCCGAGATGTACCGGGCGTCCTACCCGGACGACACGATCGGGTTCCTGCCCAATGCGGTCCATGCCACAATTCAGGACCCGGCAACCCGGGGGAAGCTCGCGGGACCAGCGGATCTGGCCCAGGAAGAGCACGATGCCCGCAAACGGCGCGTCATCGCCGACTACTATGCCCAGGTGACGGCATTGGACGCTTGCTTCGGACGCCTGCTGGCCTGCCTCGACGAACAAGGGCTGGCCGACGACACGATCATTGTCTTCACCAGCGATCACGGTGACATGCTGTTCAGCCAGAACCGCGGCTGGAAATCGAAGCCCTGGCGGGAGAGCGTTGGCATCCCGCTGCTGGTTCGGTGGCCGGGCCGCGTGCCCAGCGCGCGAGTGACCAATGGCCCCATCGGCCTGGTCGATCTCATGCCCACCCTTCTGAGGATGACCGGTACCCCCATCCCCGAGGACGTCGAGGGGCTGGACCTGAGTGAATTCGTGGGCGGCAACGAGGCTGCGGCGCCGAAGTCCCAGTACGTCAACTTTCCCTGCATGCCCACCTGGTTCCGGGATCCGGAATGGCGCGGAGTGGTGACCGGCGAACACACCTACATCGCCAGCCGCGAGGGCCCGTGGCTCCTCTACGACGATGCCGCCGATCCCTTCCAGCTCCGCAACCTTGTCGCCGATCCGGCAAGCAAGGGCGTCGTGGCGGAACTGCACGCGATGGTTCAGGACTGGCTGGCCCAGACCAACGACCCCTTCGACACCTCCGAGCAGATTGCCGACCGCCTCTGCCCGGGCCATGTGAACTGCGTCCTTCCCAATCCCCCGCTGGAGGAAGCCATCCGCCTCGGCCAGCGGGAGAGGATGCTCCAGCGGGCGGGGAGGAAGCCAAACTAGGCCTTCGGGCTTGTGGTAACGGAGTTGCCCGCAGAACTCCATCATCGACTGGAGAGGAAATCTCATGGATGGACTTCGGCTACTCGCCAACTCGAAGATTCGTGTGGTCCGGGAGAACGGGGATCAGAGGTTCTACTGGACTCGACCAACGGGCGGTTTCCTGCGGTATGCCACG
>JABGQJ010000586.1 GCA_018648945.1 Victivallales bacterium | reverse complement strand
TACCCCAGCCCTGGAGATGCGCTCGTCCCTGAGCGCGGAGCCCGCAGGGCGACCGGAAACCACGCACACACCAGCCCCCTGCTCAGCGTCCCCCGAATCGGCGCTCAGGCGCCTCGGCGGTGGGGGACCACCGCATCTCCAGCGGTCCCGGCCCAATCAACGCCAACGACCTGGCATACCCCAGCCCTGGAGATGCGCTCGTCCCTGAGCGCGGAGCCCGCAGGGCGACCGGAAACCACGCACACACCAGCCCTTCCCCCCCTTCTCCCCCTCTCCTTCGTGTTCTTCGTGCCTTCGTGGTGAATCCAGCATCTTGTATTTCTTCCCATTCAGCGTTGGACGTTCGGCGTTCGACGTCCGATGTTCCCCTATCATTACCGGGCAGTCGCCCGGCGTCCCGCAACGAAACCCATTGAGTGGAAAAGGTGGAGTGGCATGAAAGCAGCGATCACCGACGGCAAGGGCAAAGTCTGGATCGATGACATCCCGGTCCCGGAGCCAGGCGACTACGAGTGCCTGTGCAAGACCATGGCCTGCGCGACCTGCACGGGCACCGATACCAAGCATATCCATGACAAACTCCCCTGGGCGCAGGAGTACCCCGGCCTGCTTGGCCACGAGAGCGTGGGCGTGGTGGTGGAAGTGGGCAAGAAGGTCCGCAACTACAAGATGGGCGATATCGTGCTCCGTCCCGCCGTCGCCTATCCCGGCACCCAGTTCGCGGGCTACACCTCCATGTGGGGTGGCTTTGCGGAATACGGTCTGGCCTTGGACGCCGCCGCCATGCGGGCCGACGATCCCAGTGCCACGCCCAATGGCTACACCAAGTTCCAGCAGGTGATTCCCGCCGATGCCGGCATCTCCTTCGTTGACGCCACCATGCTGATCACCCTCAAGGAATGCGCCAGCTACGTGGCCACCTCCGGCGTCGGCTTCCGCTCCCGCGTCCTTGTGCTCGGGGCCGGTTCGGTCGGCATCAGCATGATCTGGTTTGCCAAGGTCTACGGTGCCAAGGGCATCGCCGTCGCCCGTCGCGACGAGCAGCTCGCCTACGCCAAGGACACGATCGGTGCCGACGAGGTGATCAACGTCACCAACCAGGACCTCCTGGCAACCGTCGCCGAGCTGACCGATGGCCAAGGCGTGGACCGCATCATCGATACCACCGGCAGCGCCGATTTCCTCAAATCCTCCCTGCCCGCCCTGGCCGAGGGCGGCAAAGTGGCGGCCTATGCCACCTACACCCGTGGCAAGGCCCGCGCCGACATCGTCGCCCCCGAGCTCGAAGCAGGCGGCGCCACCGGCGAGGACATCGCCCACGAGTACCTGCTGGATGCGGTGAAGCTGGGGCTGGTCAAACTCGCCGACTTCTACAGCCATGTCGTGACGCTCGACGAGCTTCCCAAGGCCTTCGACATGGTTGCCAGCAAGGAAGCCTTCAAAGTCGTCGCCACGATGGAGGATGCATAATGAAGACCACCGCCGTTGTATTCCCCGAAGCCAATCGATTCGAGCTGCGTGAGCTGACTGTCAAAGAGCCCGGCCCCGCCGACATGGTTGTGCGGACCATCATCAGCGCCATCTCGCCCGGGACCGAACGTTGGTGCCTGCGCGGCCTCCATCTCGGCTCCACCTTCCCTTGCGTGCCCGGCTACCACCGGATCGGCGTCGTCGAAGCCAAGGGTGCCGAAGTCACCACCTTCGATGTGGGCGACATTGTCTACGGCACCGGCAACACCTGGGCCGAGGATGTCACCAGCATGTGGGGTGCCCACGTGGGCTGCAGCGTCAGCCCCGCTGGCGGCTACAATCTGGTGGCCAAGACCATGCCTGAACAGGACGAACTGGAAGGCATCAGCTTCGCCATTCTCGCGGGCGTCTCCAATCGCGGCGTCAACGCGGCCAACGTCCAAGCCGGCCAGACCATGCTCAGCATCGGCGCGGGCATCGTCGGCATCTGCTCCGCCCAGCTCGCCATCGGGCGCGGGGCCAAGCCTGTCCTGCTCGATAAGGACCCCGAGCGCATGGCCTTCCTGGCCGAAGCCCAACCGCAGTTGACCGTGCTCTCCGTGGACGATCCCGAGCTCGACGCCAAGCTCACTGAGCTCGCTCCCGGCGGCTTCGACATCCTTCAAGACACGGTCGGTCACGCCCCCACCACCGACGCCATGGTCAAGAAAGTCCGCAACCAGGGCATTCTCCTGCTCCAGGCCCAGTACTTCGACAAGGAGAAGTGCGCCATCGACCTCGACCAGATCAAGGTGCGCGAGCTAACCGTCAAGACCACCTGCGGCACCCGCCAGGAAGACTGGGAGCAGACCACCGCCAACGTCCGCGCCGGCATCCTGCAGATCCCCGCCCTCATCACCCATCGGTTCACCGCCGATCAGGCGATCCAGGGCTACGAGCTGCTCCACACCGGCAAACCCCACAACCTCGGCATGGTCATCCGCTGGTAGACAAGCCCATCTGCCGGGCGAATCGGTCGGCTCCGGCCGATTCGCCCGATACCCAACCCATGGCGTCACCCCAATTCTCCTTCGACATTGGCTGGCAGATCGCCCTGCCCCCGGGTGGCCCCATTCCTGGCAGCGCCAGCATCCGCGAACACGCCGTCGCCTGGCATCCCGGCAGGGAACGCTTCTATCTGGTGGGCGACGTCATCCCCCTTGGGAACCCGCACCACCCCAACACCTACGACACCGACCTGCATCTCTGGTCCAGCCCCGATCTGACTCTCTGGCACTACCACGGCTTGGCGGTACCCAAGGGCATTCCGGATCAGGACTATGACGGCTACGGCGTGGCCAGCCCGGCGGGCATGGTCTCTGCCGATGGCCGGCTCTGGGTGCCCTTCAGCGCCCGCCGCACGAGTGGCTTTGCCAAGCGCCCCATCGGGCTGGCCTGGTCCGGACCCGACCCGGAAGTCCTGCCGTGGACCAAGAGCCCCACGCCAATCAGCGATGTGCCCGACAGCGAGGACGACGATCCCGCTCTGGTCGTCCTGCCCGGCGATCCCCGCCTGCACCTTTACCACCGCAGCACGGTTGGTGGCTACCACATCCGCCACACCGCCACGGCGACCCCCTATCAGCCCTGGCCACCCTCCCGGCCAGTCACTACCCGTCCTCCCGGTATCCGCGCCCAGGAACTGACCGGAGCCATCGCCACCGACGGCCATGTTCACCTTTTCGTCATCGAGCAAGGCACCGCCGTCCACGGCGCCGCCATCGCCCATCTCATCGCCAGAGACCCCAACGGTCCCTTTCTCCCCGCCAACCCCAGCCAGCGCCACCTGGTCTCACAGCCCCCCACTCTCGCCTACGGCGGGCACTTCACTCCCGTCACTCGCGACCACGAGCTCATCGCCGCTTTCTGGACCGTCAATCAGGACCCGCCAAGATACGGACTCCAAGGGCATCCTGTCCGGCCATGCCGCTGAGCGGGAACGGCCCTCGCCAGAGTGCGACTCCAAGCACCCGTTCTCACTCCCCCGACCTCGCAGGCAATGGCACAATGGAGTCTTCACTCGCGTTGATCCAATACCCTAGGCCGGGGCAGAGAACGCCAACGGGTTCGTAGCGCAGGGCGAGGGGGCGCCAGCCCCAGGGGGTGCCGATAATGCGTGGATCATTGGGCATTGGGCATGCCACTTCCACCCCGCATTGGTTCCACCCCCACTTCAGGTCAAACGCCGCCTGGTTGCCGGGAGTGCCGGTCACGAGTATCACGACGGGCTCGGGCGCATAGACCCAGTAGCCGACACAGGCATGCATTTCCGTGACCGCCACATACCCTTGCCCCGCCCATGTCCACACACTGCCGCTGTGGATCGCCCCGCGGAGACCGTCGCGCATTTCGGCATCATCGACAGCTCTGCTCTGCCCGTCATCCAGCACGAGATCCGGGGCGGGGGACACCGGCTCGATGGGCAGTGAGACCAGATTCCAGCCTCGCAGGAATGACAGGTCGAACACCAGATCGTCGCCGTACCGAATCACGTAGCAGCGAGTCTCTCCGGCGGGGATGTCAAGCGACTGGACAAGGGCCATGTTAAGAGCCGTGCACCCGACCAATTCCCTGGCAACAGGCTCCCGGCGTGGCGTGACACCGTCCAGCAGGACCTCGTAGATAGTCAGATAGGCGTCGTCCGGCAGGGCCGAGACATCCCAGGCCACTGTAGCTGCCGTGTCAATGGCGGCACTGGTGATCAACAGGAATTCCGCAGTCCTGGCCGGGGCATGGAGATCTGTGGAGTAGGAGAGCACCAAGTCGTCCGATGCGAGGCATGCCTGCCCGGCCGCAGGCAGCGGATACTGCACATCCACGCCGGCGTCCCAGCCGTCGGTCGCATCGCTTCGCATGCCGAAGGTCAGCGTGGCGGGGGCAAGTCCCGTGAGCACCAGATCAACCGACCAGTCGGGAGTGGCTTCCTCGTACAACGCCGTCGCCGTCCAGTCCTGGGTGATCGTGCTCGGCGCCTCGCCACGACGGGTAGGCAGCCAATCCCAACTGGCCAACTGCCAGCCGACGACCGCCGCGATCGCCGGGGAAGCGGGAACGGCCCCGCCATCGGCAACGGTGACGACATAGTCGGCACCACTGTTGGCGGCAGGGATCGTGCCGTGCGCCCCCGGGCAGAAGGTGACGCTGTGAGTAGCGGGGGTCACTGTCAGACTGGCACCGGTGAACTGGACCTCGGACCAGCCGATCGCAGCAAACGGGTCATTCCTGAAGAACTGGGCGGTTGTCGCAGCAGAGGGGGTGAACTGCACAGTCCCCACCGCCGTTGCCGTGACCTGAAAATGCCCGAGGCGAGCCCAATGGCTACTCCCCAACTCGGTGTCGGCCGTGCCGGCAGCGACTCCGCCGCCAAACTCATCCACAAGCCCACTGGCATCGTCAATCGTGCCCTGCGGCAGGGCGGCGTAAACGCCGCCGTGGTGGAGAGCATCCACATCGACAGCACTGGTTGTGTACGCCACATCGACGCCCCCAACCGAGATCCACGACGGGGACGAATCCGCATTCTTC
>JABGQJ010000585.1 GCA_018648945.1 Victivallales bacterium | reverse complement strand
CGGTCAACTTCGGCTGGAACAGCAGTCTGGCCATCTCCCCCTGGACGAGCCCCTCACTGGGCAACCAATACTGCCACCGTAGGTTGTAGGACTCCGCACAATGCATGAAGTGTCCGATGGTGGCACATTCCCCTCGCTGGAGTACGATATCGCCAACACCTGGCGCCCCGGCACGATACGGCACGACGATCTCGCCTGCCTCGTCCGGACGGTATTCCTGATTGCCCAGCCACAAGGTAGCATCGTTGACGAATGCACTGTCCTGGTCGTAGATGCGGAAAACATGCCCCGCCGACCCCGTCCGCTCCGTGAAACGAAGCTGTCCCTTGCGGATCACGGCCCGGCTGCTCCGACCATTGCCGATCAGCTCGATCACCCATACCCCGGGACGGTTCAGCTTGAGAAAGGCAAACGTCTCGGTATGGCGGCGCAGGCCAGGATACTCATAGGTGAAGGTCTGTTCCCGGTTGGCCACCAGGCCATCCAGATCCACCGAACTGCCGACCTCCCCATGGTTTGCACGGTAGTAGTTGAGGGCGTTGATCTCGTAGACCCGCACCAGCAGGGAGGCCACGTTCTTGATCCCCACGTCCAGCGTCACGGGCTCCGTCACCCCGAAACGCTTCCGGCACGTCGGCAGCAGCTCGATATCCACCCGTTCCTTGAGTTCCCGGAGTTGCTGCGGCGCGATCATGGCATGCCAACGCTCCTGATCGCCGGTCCCAGCCAGGATGTTCGCTTCGGCAAAGACCTCCTTCATATAGCTCTCATCCAGGAAGGGGGCGAAGTCGGCGTAGCCCTCGGCCCCCGCCAGGAAGTGGCGCAGATAGGCCCGCACCAGCAGTTCGTCGCCGCCGATACAGGTCCCGAGGTCGGCAGAGAGCCCGACGACTTCGGTCGTCAGATCGACTGTGACATCCCGGAGCTCGGGCCTCCGCAGGTACTCCTGCCGCACGTAGGCGGCGTGACGCGGCAGTTGGAGATACGCCAGGAAGCGCTGCCGATCATGCACATTCTGGGTCCGGTCGAACGCGAGGCGGCGGTAAAGCACATTCGCCTTCAGCGTATTCCATACGGGCGACAACCGGTCTGCGAAAGCCTGAAGTCGTTCCAGGTAGGCCAGCCGGACCGCAGGGGCGTCCACATCCTCCCCCGCGCCCGGCACGAGCCGCACGAGATAGGTAGCCACGAAGCGCCGGTTGCCCAGCAACGCCGGAATCCGCGCGGCGCAGCTGTCAAGCTGGACCAGGGTCAGGGCCTCGTGGATGATCAGAGAGCCGAATCCCAGGCTCCCCTCCTCCTGTAGATCAGCCACCACCAGATCCACCAAATTGGGTACATCCGGCACGGTCAGATAGCCAAGCACTGTCCGCCGCCTCTCCGGCGACAGGGCCATGCCAGCCAAGCGCCGGGCGGCTGTTCTCGTGAACCCACTCAGTAGTTTGTCAGCGGCGAATGCGTCCTTGTCCAGCACCTCCCTGCTGATCAAGCGCGGATCGAGCCGAGTCGGGTAACTCGTCTCGCGTTCACGCTCGCGCCGGGCATGGTCGAAGGTCAGTTGCAGCTCCTGGCGAATCCGCGAAAGAGCCTGTTTGGGGTCGTCGGGATAGCGCAGCAACGCCTGTCGGTTCAGCATCTCCTCGAGCTGACCACCCTTGCCGTCCTTTCTGAGCCAGCGCCCAAGCATCTCCTCGGCTAGGTCCAAGGCCCCGGTATTCTGATAGTGCAGGCAATGGTAGTAGTAGTACTCCTGCGTACCGGGGATCAGCTCCTTCAACGGCACTGTCCGGTCGGGTGCCAGGGCGAAATCCTCCACGAACCCCACCTCGACGGGAGCGGCAAGGACAGCGGCAGCAACCAACAACGCGGCAAGGGAAGCGGGCAGACGGTTCATGATCAACTCTCCTGTTTCAGGCCAGCATGCGCGGCCCACCGACGACTATCATAGCACGGGGGGAACCGCTTTGGTAGGCGCGGCTATTGCCGGAAGCGCAACCCCCTCCGGCAGAAGCCGCCCCCGAACAGCGCTACGTTACCCGCTCGCCGGAACTACCCTGCTCCCCGACCAGTCTACCAAGACATGAAACCAATGGACTACATGAAGGCCAAGACCATGTGGAAACTGCTGCTGATCCCACTGGTCGCAGGGGGCCTGGTATTGGCGGGGTGTGCCATGACCACCAAATACGAAGCCATCTACCCGATCACCCAACCCGGCACGGTGGAGTTGAAGACGCTGCCCGGAACGACCTCCATCAGCACCCGTGCCAGCGGCACCTACTTCAAGAACGCCAACCCGCTCTTCGGCCGTCTCTTTGGCTACATCCGCCAGAACAAGGTCAAGATGACCGTGCCGGTGGAAGCCGACATCGAAAACGCTGGCATGCGCTTCTTCGTCGGCATTCCGGACCAGGAACGCGAGCTCGAGGACAGCGAGGAAGTCACTGTCCGGGCCCGGCCAGCGCAACTCGTCCTGGCCGCTGGCATCCGTGGCGGCTACAACCGCCAGACCTACAAGAGCGTGGCCAAGGTGACGCTTGACTGGCTTGAATCCCACCCCCAGTACGAACCCACCGGCGAGCCCTACATGGTGTACTGGAACAGCCCCTTCGTCCCGGGCTTCATGAAGAAATCGGAGATCCATGTCCCCATGCGAGAGACCACCACATCAGAGAACAAGGAGAAGCCCACCGTGACCTTGCGCAAACTCACGCCCGAGGAAGAACAGGTCATCCTCCGCAAGGGCACTGAACGGCCCTTTACGGGCAAATACAACGACCACGCGGCAGCGGGCACCTACACCTGCCGGCAATGCGGGGCCGCCCTCTACAACTCCACCGACAAGTTCAAGTCCGGCTGTGGCTGGCCCAGTTTTGACGACGAGATCAAGGGCGCCGTCGAACGCAAGCCCGACGCCGACGGCCGCCGGACCGAGATTCTCTGCAAGGCCTGTGGTGGCCACCTTGGCCATGTCTTCTCCGGCGAGAAGCTCACCGACAAGAATACCCGACACTGCGTCAACTCCATCTCCCTCGACTTCGTCCCCGCCGGGAAGAAGCCGACCAAGGCGATCTTCGCAGGTGGGTGCTTCTGGGGCGTGGAACACCACTTTCGCAAGGCACCCGGGGTGCTGAGCACCACCGTCGGCTACACCGGCGGCACGGTGGAGAAGCCGACCTACAAGCAGATCTGTTCCGGTCGTACCGGCCATGCCGAGGGGATCGAGGTCGTCTTCGATCCCGCCAGAACCGATTTCGAGACTCTCGCGAAGCTGTTCTTCGAGATTCATGACCCCACCCAGGTCGATCGCCAAGGCCCGGATATCGGCAACCAGTACCGGTCCGTTGTCTTCTACCTCGACGGCGAGCAGAAGGCGACCACGGAACGGCTCATTGCCCAGCTCAGCCAGCAGGGCCTGAAGGTCGCTACCCGCCTGGTCAAGGCCACCACCTTCTGGCCAGCCGAGACCTACCACCAGGATTACTACGTGAAGACCGGCAAGGCACCCTACTGCCACATCTACACCAAACGCTTCTGAGCACGCTCGCCCACGACAAGGGAAGGGCGTGCCCGCGCTAGCAGGCACGCCCTTCGGGATTCTCCGTCTCCGATTCTTGCTATGCGGCTGTCAGTTCCTTGATGGCACGTAGATCGAGCTTGCCGGTACCGAGGAGGGGGAAATCGGCAACTTCCATGAAGGCATCCGCCTTCGGTAACCAGAGTTTGGGCAGTCCCGAGTTCAGTAGAGCCCGGCAGAGCGAGGGGATGTCCAGCCCCGGCCGGTGCAACACGACAAGCCGTTCGCCGCGTTGCTCGTCCGGCACCCCGGTGACCACACAGGCGCGTTCGTCAGTGACCCCGATGGCCTCGGCGATCACTTCCTCGACACGGATGTGGGGCACCATCTCGCCAGCGATCTTGCTGAACCGGCTGAGCCGACCGCGAATCGTGATGAAGCCATCGGCATCCAGGACGGCGATGTCTCCAGTCACGTACCAACCATCGTGCATCACAGCAGCGGTGAGCTCCGGCTCGCCGAGGTATCCCAGCATCACGTTCGCGCCCTTGATCAACAGCATCCCCTCTTCGCCTTCGGGCACGGGCACGAAGGTCTCGGGATGCACGATCCTGGCGGCAACGCCGGGCAGAGGGTGCCCAATACTGCCTTTCTTGTGTCCCACTTGGTCCACCCGTTCATTCCGGAAGTCAGGCAGATTGAGGGTGGCGAACGGCGCCAACTCAGTACAGCCGTAGCCTTCCAGGGGGCGCAGGCCAAAACGCTCTTCGAAGGCATCGGCCAACTGCGGGCGCAACTTCTCCGCTCCCGTAGCCACATGGCGCAGGGACGCGAACTGCTCACGAGTGCAGCGGCGCAGATAGCCGCCGAGGAAGGTCGGCGTCCCCGCCAACAGGGTCACACCATACGCTTGCACCTGCGTGCCGACCTTCTTCACATCCAGCGGATTGCGCTGCAGGACGACCCCAGTGCCCGTGCAAAGCGGCAGCCACAGGCAAACGGTCAGCCCGAACGAGTGGAAGAACGGCAGATTGCCCAGCATCCGGTCCCCCGGATGCATGGAAAAGACCTTGTAGAGCGCCTCAATGTTGGCGTTCAGATTGGCGTGGCAAAGCATGACCCCCTTCGGGTTGCCGGTGCTGCCGCTGGAGAACATGACCGTGGCCAGGCTGCGCGTGTTCAACTGACGGGATTGGCGGAACAGCCGCCGCAGCAACCGATGGGGGAAGAGGACGAAGGCACAGGCGGAGAGCAACCGGTCCCAGCGACTCACAGCCGCCGCGAAGTCCTCCAGGAAGACCATCTCCGCCCGCGGCGCGATGCCCAGTTTCTGGATTGCGCGACGGGACGTGAAGATATGCCGGAGGCCACACTTGCCGATCGCCGCGTCCAGCGACTCGGGACCGGTCGTGAAGTTGAGGTTCACCGTGGCCTTGCCAAGAATCGTGACCGCCACATTGGTCAACGCGGCCGGGATGCAGTTGGGTAACAGAATCCCCACCATCTCGTCGTCGCCGACGCG
>JABGQJ010000584.1 GCA_018648945.1 Victivallales bacterium | reverse complement strand
CGGCACCCGCGCCACCCACCCAGTCCCCCCGGAGAGGTGAACGATGAACCGAAGCCGCAGTCTCAGGATCCGCCAATGGGCCATGGGCGCCGCGTTCTGCACGGTCGCGTTGGCGCGAGCAGGCGGGGCCACGAAGGCTCCGGACCGCCCGGTCATTCTCGGGCATCGGGGAGCACTCATGCTGGCGCCGGAGAACACGCTGGCCGCATTCGGCATGTGCCTGGCGACGGGAACGGACATCGAGCTGGACGTCTGGCCGACGAAGGACGGCGAATTGGTCGTCATCCACGACGACAGAGTGGATCGCACGACCAACGGCAAGGGGCGGGTCGCGGACCTGACCCTGGCGGAGATCAAGCGACTGGACGCTGGTTCGTGGTTCCACGAGGACTTCGCTGGCGAGCGAATCCCGACCCTTCGCGAAGCGCTGCGCTACGTCGTGGCCAACGAGCGGCGCCCCGCCGTCGTGGGGATCAATCTGAAGCCAGTCAATGAGGTGGTCATCAATGGCGTGATCGGTGCCGTCCGCGAGACGGGCCTCTTCGACCGCTCCTTCCTCTTCGATCTCAGCCTCGAGAACGCGCGGCTTTTCAAGAAGCGGGAGCCCCGCGTCCGCTGCGCCGCCTCCCCAAGAACGCCCGAACAACTCCGTGACGCCCTGGCGCTGGACATCATCGATGTGATCTGGGCCGGGCCCCAGTCGAAGGCGACCATCGACTTGGTGCACAAAGCCGGCAAAGTGATCTACATCACCATCGTCAACGACGCGGCGCAATGGCTGCGGCTCAAGGCGGATGGAGCCGATGGCATCTGCACCAACCACCCGGTCCGCATGAAGGAAGCCGCCTGGCCCCCTCCCGCCAAGCGGATGTGGGACCACTACCTTGAGCCCACGAAGCGGCCCCACTACCAATTCAGAGCCGCGCCGCCCCCGCCGCCAGCCCCGTGATTCCGCACCCGAAAACCCAAAGAACACGCCTTGTGAAGAAGCTACTTATGTCGCTGCTGCCCGCCACGCTTCTAGCCGCACCGGGGCCGTCGCCTGTTGACGCTTGGGAGCGCACGCTCAAGCCACTCTCGGTCGAACGCATGGCGCATCTGGACGCCGCCCCAAGAGTGGCGCTGCCCGAGCGGTTCAGTGTCCGCATCGGGGATCAACCGTTCGCCGAGTTTGCGGCCGCGTTCGCGCGCGGCGATGCAACGGCAGTGGCGCGCGTCCGCGACACCTTTCGCCGCGCCGAGAAGTGGGTGGTCATGCCGGACGCGGAACTCCGCGCCTTGATCGCAGTGTTCGACGCGCGCGGTCGCTACTCGTGCGCCTGTCCCATCCATCCGTTGCAGGTCCGCTACTACTCCGAGTTCCGCTGGTCCATCACCGACCCCTGGCGTCTGCATTGCCCCCGGTGTGTGGCAGAGAAACGGGAGTACAGCTACTACCCCAACCCACGGTACCCCGACACGGGGGAAGGCTGCGCGCCGAGTGACGAGGTCTGGCGCCAGGACCACGATGCGGCCTGGAGCAAGCGGAACCACGGCATCCCCTGGCAACAGTGGGACGGGCAGACGCATGGCTACGTGTCGACAGAACGCTTCTTCTTCAAGGGCAAATGTCTCGACAATATATACAACAGTCTGGGCCGGTCGGTGCTGCCCGTGCTTGGCCAAGCCTACCAGTTCTCCTCGAACCTGTTTCCGCCGGGGTCGCCCGAGAACGATCGAGCGGCCACCTACGCGCACAAGGCCAAGGTGCTGCTCCTGTGCATGGCCCGGGCGCATCTTGGCGATACGTACCTGCGGGACCTGTTTGGCCTGACCCAGGCCGAATACGAGGCATGCATGCGCAGCTTCCATGGAGCCGAAGCCAACCAAGCCTGGGCCTACCAATTCTACCCCGGCCACCACCTGAACCAGACCAAGGACCTGCGCCCAGGCGACAGGGGCTGGAAGATGACAGGCATCACCACCATCTACCGTGGCACGTGGAACAGCAAAGCTGGTACGGCGCGCCAGTGGCTGGACGCATTCGCCCTGATTGCCGACTCCTACACGCCGGAGGAGAGCCGCGCCAGCATTCGGGAGATGACCCAACGGATGATCGTCTCCTCAGCTGGCGATGCGCAGAAGCTGTCCCGCGCCCCCGACGGACCCCGGCGGCTCAAGCGCGGCCTGCTTGAATACACGCTGCACCCCTACAACCTGAAGGCCGCAGGCGACAATCTGGCCCCAAGCACATTGCATCCGACGCTGAATCTGGGACTCATGCTGGACGATCAGCGCATCGTCGAGAACATGGCCCGCGAAGTCGACTTCTTCATGCTCAATCAGTTCACCGGCGACGGCATGGGGTACGAGGGCTCCGCCTCCTATACGCCGTGGGGCATTGCCGGGGTGATGAACCGGCTCCAGGGCATGGGCGGCGACTTCGACAAGGACGCCCCATGGTACGATCCAGAACGGAAGGCGCTCAATTGCTGGACCATGCCATCGGTCGTGGAGATGTGCGCCAAACGCGAGATGTACAGCTTCCCGGATGGCAGTCGCATCCCCTGGGAAGACTGTACATCCGGTGGCAAGCGTCGCACACAGTGGCTCAAGAGCGTGCTCGATGCTGGCGGGAAGTTGCCTGCCTGGATCGAGCCCTTCGTCAAGACGGAACGGGATGCCGCCGGGAAGTGGCACGTGGCCTACGTCGAACCACTGACCTTGCCGAACTGGTTGCTGCACGAGAACCGGAAGGGCATTCTCCGTCCCGGCAAAGGAACGGATCAGACCGTGCTGCATCTCGACTTCGGGAGGGTTGTGGGACACTACCACCCCGCGCCGCTGTCCATCGGCATGTATGCCAAGGGGCACGAGCTCGCCACCGACTTGGGGTACCTCGGCTCGACCCACTACCTGACCACCTCCTGGATCAAACAGTTCGCGTCACACAACACCGTCCTGCTGCGCCGCGAGAACGGGGACCACCGGGGCATGAGCCACCTGCGTGGCGACTTGCGCACCATGTTTGAGGGCAGCCCGACGGTGCAGGTTATGGATGCGTCGGAGGACGATGCAGAAGACTGGGAGAACGCAGGTTTCGCGGGCAAGGGCGTGTACCAACGCACGGTCGCACTGGTCAACGTCGGCGACGATGCCTACGCGCTGGACCTGTTCCGCGTCCGCGGCGGGGCGACGCACGACTACTTCTTCCACGCGGCGGGACGCACTCTGGAAGTCGATGGCGCGGCCCTGAAAGCGGACCCCGAGCCTGATCGGGATCTCTACCAATGGTCCGATTTCTCGTTTCCCTGCAGGCCGAAGCTGGGGCTGCGCAATATCCGCGAACTGCGCGCGGGCACTGCCAACGGCGCCTGGACGGCGACCTGGCGCGAGGTGACCGATTGGCGCCAGAAGAAGCCAAAGCGCGATCCGGACGCGGCGCTTCGGCTCTGGATGACCGCTGGCCCCCAGACCCAACTCGTGGCGGGATCCGGCCCGAACCAACGCTACCTCGATGCCCGTGACTTTGGCGAGAAGCTAGAGGTGCTCTGCGCCCGGCGCGCCGCGACGGGTGAGCTCGACACGTTCGCCGCCGTGCTTGAGCCATACCGTGCGCAGCCCTTCATCAAGGCGGTCACCCGGCTGCCCATTAGCGGCGGCGACGAAACAGCGGTCTGTGTGAAAGTACGGACGGAGAACCGGACGGATTACCTGCTCTCCTGGAACCGGCGCGACGGCGTGGCGCCACCGACCGTCGTGGACGGCACGACGACGCTGAACACCGATGCGGAGTTCGCAAGCTGCTCGATGGTCGATGGGCAGCCGACCTCCCTGTTCATGGTTGGCGGCACGACACTGACCGCGAACGGCGCGGTACTGAAGCAGGAAGTCCCCGCGTTCACAGGTCGGGTCCTTGCCCTCAATGACCGCACTGACACCCTCACGCTTGCCTTCGACACCCCGTTGCCGCCCGGCTCCAGTCTCGCCGGCAAGGTCATGGTCATTCAGCACCGCAAGGACCGGTCCACGTTCACCATCGATCACATCCTGTCGGTTGAAGGGCTGCGGTATCGCGTGCAGCTTGCGCATTCGCCGCATATTGCCGCGAATCAGGTGCTTGTCCGGGAAGTCGAGGGAGACTGGGCCGTGGTGGAACCGCGACTCGTGCTTGCGCGGGGCACATTCAATACCTACCGCATCGCGCCGGACGGCAGTGCGGAGCTGCTGGAGCCGTGGAACGGCGAACGCAGCAGCCGGACCTACGAAGACGAGTTCGGGGCCAGGCTCATGTCCCTGCAGAAGATGCACGTGACGGACGCGGCAACGCGCCTGGCACCAGGCGACCGGCTCGCGTTGGCCCATACGGAGGTCGGCCGCGATACATTCCGGATCACCAACTCCGCCCATGTCCAACTGACCGAGCCCTGATACACAAGGATAGGGATTTCCTCATCATGATCAGTCACCGTCTCGCTGTTCTCGCCATGTCCGTGCTGGTTGCCTCCCTCCAGGTCGCCGCCCAGGGACTGCTCGACAACGCCACCTTCGCGAAGCAACTCCAGAGCTGGCAGGTGGTCGCCGCCCCCGAGCTCGCCTACGCGGCCACGGATGCCGATGGCTACAAGGACAACACGTCCCTGCGTTGCACCGTGGCGGCCGCGCATGGCGGCGGTCCGGTCTCGCAGGCCTTCGACTGTGCGCAGAATACCGATTATGTGATCACGGCCGCGCTCAAGAGCGATGGCAGGATCAACCCCATGGTGCGCGTCATCGAGGTCGGGACGGAACGGGTGTTGGTCGGCGTGGTTGCCAACAGACACAAGGGGTGGGTGCTCTTCACGGAGCGCTTCAACTCGGGCAATGCCAAGGAACTGACGGTACAGATTCTTGGGCGCGCGCCGTTGGGCAAGAAGGCCAAGCCTGTTGCGGGCGCAAGCGGGATCGACGATGTGCAGGTGTATACCCTCGCTAACCTGCCGGAGGATCTGCGCCCCACCGACCTCTACCTTCCCCCTGGTCCCAACATCGCGCTCGGTCGTCCTTACGCATACAAGCCCCGAGCCA
>JABGQJ010000583.1 GCA_018648945.1 Victivallales bacterium | reverse complement strand
CGCAACGCCCTACGCCGGAGTTCGGGGAAAGCCGTTCCCAGGGGTGCCGAAGGGCTTAAGTTTCGGGGCATTCGGGCTGGCCCCGTTCTCTCCCTCTACTTCCCGGTCAAACACATGACCCGGCCGCCTTCCAGCACCAGGAACAGCTCGCCACTAGCGGCGGCCATGCCGTCGAGGACGGGGGCGACCGGGAGAGGAAGGCGGGCAAGTTCCTTGCCGTCCTTGGTGGAGAAGGCGACGAGCAGTGCGCCCTTGGTGCGGGTAGGCTCGTGGTGGTGTTCGAGGATGGGCCCGGCGGCGAAGATCACATCGCCTGCCAGGACCATGGCCCGGATATGCATCGGGGGCTTGACACCCCAGGTGGCTTTGGGCTCTCCCTGCTTGCGTCCGAAAAGCCGGTACGGGGCGTCCAGGAATTGGTTGGACCAGTGGATCTTGCCTCGGGCATACCCGTAGACATTGGCCTCGTCCATGAGCAGGAGCCGTCCGTAGGTGAGAGTGCGGCTCTGGCCACTGCAGCCGCTGGAGATGGACGCCTTCGTGCCGAAGATCCAGTAGGAGCGGTGGGGCCAGGAGGCATCGAGGAAGTCGGTGTAGGTGAAGAGATGCGGCGCTTTCTCCTTCGTCTCCACGCCCTCCTTGGTGAACGTCATGTCGCGGAGATAGAGGTACTTGCCATCGCCCACGAGGATGTCGGAGCGAGCGCCAGGCATCTGGTTGGAGTTGTACTGCTTGGGCTGCTGGCCCGTCTCCGGATCGGGGCTGTAGATGGCCGTCTCCGAGAGTACCTCGCCTGTCCGCGGGTTCAGCCGGTAGAGCTCGATGCCGCCATCCAGGAAGGAGGAGCGCCCGGCCGTGAAGCACACGGCCTCATCCTGCACCAGGACGCTACCATGGATGGGGGAAATGGATTCCATCTGGCCGTAGGATGTGAGCCGCCGTGGGTCGCGGGCACCCCGGAAGCGCCAAGCCAGTTCGCCGTCTGTCGTCCGCAGGCTGTAGACATGCCCATCGCGGGAGCCAAACAGCGCCCGCCCTTGATGGATTGTCGGCGGCGAGTCGATCCGGCCCGTGGCGCTGAAGCTCCATACGGGCTTCCCTGTTTCTCGGTCGATGGCCTGGAGCTGGTGTTGGTCTGGATGGGCCACAAAGACCTTTCCGTCGGCCACGGTCGGGGCCGTGAGGTCGGCGTCGAGACCAGTTTCCCAACGGACCTTGAGACCAGACGGGACCGGGGCGGCCGCGCGCCCACTGCGGCGGGCATCGGCGCGATAGGTGGGCCAGTCGGTGGCATCTGTGGGGTCAGGTGGCGCAGCCGCATGGGCTGGCCCTTTGGTCAGCCTGGGCGCGGCTGTGGGGAGCTTGCTTCTGCTCGAGACCATGGCGCCGAATCCGGTCAGCCGCGCGGTTAGGTAGCAAGCGCAGGCGTGGGGCGGCGTGTAGAGCATGCCATTGGCGGGCATGACCCCGTATCGGCAGATCCCCCGTGCCCAACTGTTCCAGAACACATCCCCCGATTCGAGGTCCAGGAACTCGGTGCCTCGGCGCCCGCCCAGGATATAGCGGCTGGTGGCCTTGCTGGAGTAGCACCGGTGGTGGTGGCCAGGATTCTCCTGGGTAATCTCCTTGATGACTTTCCCGGTCTTCATATCCCGCTGAACCGCGAAGTATGGTCCCCAAACTGGCCCCGTGTACTTCTTGTTGCCGGTGACATAGGGCTTGAAGCCGCCGATCCAGACGGAATCGTCGATGACGAAGACGTCCCGAATCTGCGCCAGAACCGGTTTCTCTGTCCAGAGGATCTTGCCGTCTTCCAGCGAGAGCAGCTGGACTTTCGTTTTGCTCCAGCAGACAGCGCCCTGTTCGGAGATCGTACGAAACGGCAGGCTGCCTTTGGTCCATCGCGTGGTGCCGGTCTTGAGGTCGAAGCAGATTGCGCCTTGGTTGATGTGTCCATACACGCGGTCGCCCAAGGCCCGAAGGCTGAGGGGGCGCAGGCCTGCTGCTTCCTTTCCTGTCTTCTGCCAGAGGACCGTGCCCGCCTCGGGGTCGAGCGCGACGATCAAGCGGGGTGCCCGGTTCTCCGTCTTCCGGAAGGCCTGGATCAACGGCTTGCCGGTGTCCCGGTCCTCCAAAGGGGACCCTCGCCGCCGGGCCATGTCGGCCAGCTGCTTGGCTTGCTCCGTTCGCTCCTCGGTCACCTTACGGATGGCGACGACCAGAACTCCCCGTTGGACGATGACTTCGTCTGCTCCAGCAGTCTCCGGGAAGGTCTTGAGCAATTCGCCACTCGTTGCATCGAGCATGCTGACCGGGCCGTGGTAGGCCAGGGGCAGGTAAACCCGATCACCGACCGCCACCACACGCCGCTGCAACTGGGGCGGGCTCGATGTCCAGCCGACGAGGTGAGAGAACCACGAGGCGAGCGGTCGCTCCCAGAGCAAGAGGCCATTATGCGCGTCGCGGGCCACCAGATGCCATTGCGGCAACGTCGCCATGGAGGCGGTCGGGGCCTTGTCCTCCACGAAGAATATCCGCCCGTTTGTGGAAACCAGCGCCCCGATCCCGGGCGTGTATTCATGCGCGCGAGTGTGGGTGGGCGGGGCCGACCACTGAAGGTACTTCGGCGGGCCCACCACGGCATCCTTCGCCACCGCGTTGCCGCTGGCGTCGTGCAGGTAGTGGGTCCATTCGTCCACGCCGGGCTGCGGTGGCTTGACCATCTTGGTCCAGGTCGTCCCCTGCTTCACATAGGCGACGCCGCCCGGTGCCAGCACGCGCATTCTCTCCGTCTCGGTGGCCATCTCGGGCCGTTCCACGACGAGGAGGTTGACGAGGCCGTCCGTGTAGGGCAGGAACGGTTCTGTCCACACTTCGGCTGAGACCGGGCCATAGAGCTTGCGCGAGCGGATGAGTTCCCGCGCCCTCTGCACCGCAGCCGCATCGCGATCCAGTCCATGGACCACGTTCTTGCCACCATCACTCAATGCGGCGGTCAACTGCCCATCGCCGCATCCCACGTGCGCCACCAAGCCGCCACGCATGCCCGTGGCGGCCAGAATCGCTTTGGCATCGTCCGCCGGCGCGCCGAAGATGCCCAGAGCAGTGAACAAGACTACCAGGACTACGGTTCTGCAGTTCGTCATTGCGATCACCTCGGTGGTTCGGCCCGTCCATGCATCTAGGACACGGTGCAACCTGCGCGCGCAAAAGCAAGTTGCCCTGCCGGCGCGGACCTCACTCCACGGCAATGTGTTTGATGCCCAGGAGGATCAGTTCTTCCTCGCCGGTATTGCGCCAGCCTCGTGGTTCGCCGGCCTCCACTCGGATGAGTTGCCGGGCGGTCACCTCGACCTCGCGATCTGCCAGGAGAGCCATCCCTGTACCGGAGATGACAAAGAACTCGATGGCGAAGGGCAGGGCGTGTTTGGGAAGTGTGGCCCCAGGTGGGAGCGACAGTTGGATGTATTCCACGTTGCCGAACGTGGCCAGGGAGTGCCCGAGCATGCCATCCTGGTCAAAGACCACCGGTGCGGAGGCGGAGGAGTGAATCATCGTAGGCTCCTTTGGTTGAGGTGAGTCGTGGAGATCGCCAGCGATTACAGGACCCGGCGGACCTGTTGGCGTAGCCAGTCCTGTTGTTCATCGATGCCCTCGGAAAGGCGGGCGGCGGCGAGGATGGGGCGCCAGCGTTGGACTTCCTCCCGATCGCCGTCGGGGGCGGCAAGGCGACATTCCAGGTAGATGTCGCGGTATCTCTTCATGGGGGCTTGGGCATCCGGGTTGCCAGCGCTGAGGGCAATATGTCCGGCGAAGAGCAGGGAGGTGCGGGCCACATCGGCCATCGGGGGGCCGGAGGCGGCGTCAGGCCAGTCGATGATGACGGGGCCGTGGGAAGTCATCAACAGGTTTCCCGGGTGGAAATCGCCGTGGCAGAGCATGGTGCCGCCTGGCATGTCTGCAAGAGCTCCCAACACGGCATTCCGTTCGGCCCGCGTGACGTGTGCGCTGCGCTCGATCCTGCCTTGCAACAATGCGTGCAGGGGGTGCAGACCGTCGGGCGCCCGGACTCGATGGAGGCAGATGTGGCGATCCGCCAGCAGCCGGGCGAATGATGCCAGTTGGCTGGGTTGCTGAATGATGAGGTCCATCATGGTCACCCCTGCAATCTCCTCCATGACCAGGCCGATCCGGCCTGCGACCATCACGATTTTGCCCGGCGTTGGCATGGGGAGCCCCAGGCGCGCCACCTGGATCATGTTGCGCTGTTCGGCCTCGACGCTCGCGGGGCTAGCCCCGGCCCGGAAGAGCTTGACGACGCGCCCGGCGTCCCAGCGGTACACCTCGGCTATTCGTCCGCTGGCCAATGGGTCACCGAGTTCTGCAAGCCGGCTCATGCCATTCCCCTGGCCTGCCGGATATGCTGCGAGTAGAGGAGCAGGGAATCCTCCCCGTACTTCTGGACGTAGGCCCCGTCGATGTAGACGGCGAAGGTGGTGATGCTGCGAATCCCCAAGGCATGGTAGAAGGACAGATCACGCGCCACCACGTGGTCGTCGTACGCGGCGGCTTGTACAGGTTGTCGCCAGCGACTCGCCAGGGAACTGTCCAGCCAGTACTCGAGGACGTGGGCGGTAGCTGGGGGGAACATGCGTAGCAGCTCGCGAAGTTGTCGGCAGTGCGTAGCATTGATCTCGCAGGCTGGATCGTCGAGAGGGCGATCCAGACGCCGCCGAATCGGGGCGAATTCCAGGAAGACTCCGGGCTCGGGGCGCACATGGCGCGGGGGATCGAGGGTCCGGTCATAGGCCAGGTAGGCCACCTTGGCGCTTGGGTCATCGGCTCGCAAAGTGCGAGCGATGGCATTGGCGACCAGCAGTTCCTGGTCTGAGTCACTCAGCTTCGCGCACGCATCGCATTGGCACCACGGCATGCCGTCATCCGACCAGAAGAAGTGGCGGTGAGTGGTGGGACACAGAGCCTGGGCAAGCGTACGTGCATTCGCACAGGCGGTGGCCAGCGCCTCGGGATGTGAGGGACAGAAATTGGCGT
>JABGQJ010000582.1 GCA_018648945.1 Victivallales bacterium | reverse complement strand
AGTACATGTAGCTATCCTGCCCGAGGAGTCTCCCGATGCATTGGCGCACAGCAGTCGTGACTTTGGTGATGACCCTCAGTTTGGCAGCGCAGACGGTGGGAGTGCGTCCGTACGAACTGGATTGGGCGGGACGCACGACGGACGACCATCCCCCGTTGGTGGACTTCGAGGACATGACAGGCTGGCGGGGGGAGACGAAGGAGGCTGTGGCGTCCTTCGAGCGCTCGCGCGAGCAGCAGATCTGGGGCAAATACGTGGCCAAACTCGTGTACCGGGCCGATGGCAACGGGCCCGAGGTGAACATGGTGCCGCCCAAGCCGATTCCACTACCGGACTCCTTTGATGCGGTCAGTTGCTGGATCTATGGCAACAACTTCCTGGGGCGCGACAAGGCCACGCCGTCGGTCTCCATCAATCTGCTCTTTGCAGATGGGGACGGGGTGCCCTTTGGCGTCAACCTGCTGAACATGCGGTGGCAGGAGTGGTTCCTCTGCCACAAGCGGCTGACGCCGGAGCAGATTGAGCGGGTGGCCAAGGGTGGGGCGACCTTCCTGGGTTTCCGCATCACTGGCGGGCGGAACAAGGAGGATCGGGTTCTCTACTTCGACAATCTGGCGGTCTTCAAGGAGGAGTTCGCGACGCTGGCGTTCAAGCCCCGTGCCAAGCGCGGCGTGGAGGTGTTCCCCGGTCGTGATCGGGCGCTGAACGTGGGGCGAGGGCGGTTGCCGTTTCCGAACCGGGCAGAGACGATCGTGCCGAAGGCCGTTGGGGAATCGAAGCAGCAAGCCCGCCGCGGGACCGTGCAGTTCCGGTTGACTAGCCGCTTCGCGGATGGCGGTGGGATCGACGTCCAGATCCCGTTCGGGACATGTCAGTGGGATGGAATGCGTATGCGTTGGCAGGGCCGGGGGGACTGGATCCGCCCCGCTGTTGGTGGCGGCATCTTCGTGGCGGGGCCGGATGGCAAGGCCGTGCCTCCCGAGTCGGTGACGCTGATCGATGCGAAGGTGGAAGATGGGAAGGCCATCGCCTCTTGGAGCATCAAGGCAGATGGCAAAGATGCGGTCGTGCAAACTACCTACTGGTTGCTCGGGCAGAGCTTAGTGGCAGACGTGAACGTGACCAATGGCGTGGTCGCCCAGGTCCGGTTCGGGGCGGTGGTCGGGGCGACCAACCCCCGTTTGGTCACGCTTCCCTACTACACGTATGGCAAGTCGGCGCGACCTGCCGTGTTGGCCTCCGGATCGGTGGGCAAACCGTTGTTCTTTGCGGCACATGTGGACTGGACCCTCTCCAATGCCAGCGAGCCCTACGCGATCAACCGCATCGACAAGGACGGCGTGGCCTGCAATGGCGGTACCCAGTACACGCCCAAGACCAACGGCGTGCGCGCTCCCTGCTACGAGCGGTTTGTGTTTTGCCTGTCGCCCAAGTTCGAGGACGTGTTGCCGGAGATCCCGAATCCGGAGTCGCCATGGAAGCACATCACTGGCAAGGGCCTCTGGCGGGCCCATGGAGCAAGCAACCGCGAGAACGATGCCGCCCACTGGCGCAAGGTGCATCGGCATGGCATGACCGAGATCATCGTGACTGACCACGAGACTGGCTGGCGCGATGATCACGAGAGCTTCACCTTCCGCACCAAGACGGCACCCAGGAAGGGCGGCGACAAGGGGCAGTTCGACTACGCGCGCATCATGCAGGACGAGCTGGGCTTCACCTACGGCCCCTACAACAACTACACCGACTTTGCGCCGGTGAACGAGTTTTGGAGCCTCGACCTGATCAACCGTCGGCCGGACAACCAACTGCAACACGCGTGGGCGCGGTGCTATGCGCCCAAGCCGTTGCGGGCGGTGGAGTACTGCGAGAAGCTGGCGCCGATCATCGAGAAGAAGTTCCGGTTCAGCACAGCCTACTGCGATGTGCATACAGCGGTCACGCCTTGGAGCCGGACCGACTACGATCACCGTGTGCCCGGTGCTGCGACCTTCGCGGCGACCTACTATTCCTACGGCGAGATCATGCTGTTGCAGAAGAAGGCGTGGGGTGGACCGGTCTACTCCGAGGGCAACAATCACTTCCCCTACTGCGGGCTGACCGACGGCAACTATGCGCAGGATCAGCGGTATGGCATTCCCAAGAACCCCTGGCTGGTGGACTTCGACCTGCGCCGCATGCACGACCTGGGCTGCAACTTCGGCATGGGCAACATCGGGATGTTCTTTGGCAGGAAGGCGCATCTTGGCGACACGCAGCGCGAGGTGGACGCCAGCATCGACCGCTTCCTGGCGGCGACCATCGCGTTTGGGCATCCCGGCTTCCTGGTGTTCACGGGGGGCTACCGCAACACGTTGCGCAGCTACTACATGCTCCAGCAGTTGCAGGAGCGCTACACCATCGCCTCCGTGGAATCCATCCACTATGTGGCTGAGGATGGGAGCTTGCAGGACGTCTCTGCCGCCGTGGCCTCTGGCGCGTATCGCCGCAACCAGATTGTGACCCGGTACGTTGGTGGCGTAGTGACCGTGGTCAATGGCAATGCCCGGGAGCCGTTGCGTACCAGGGCCCAGGGACGACTGGTGGATCTGCCACCCAATGCCTATATGGGGTGGACCGACGATGGTGTGGTGGATGTGCTCAGTGCGGAGAAGGATGGGCATCGTGCTGATCTGGCGGTGACGCCAAAGTACCTGTACGTGGATGGCCGGGGGGACTTCACTCGCTTTGCCACGGCGGCCTCCGATGGCCCTGGCATCTGCCGGATTCTGCTGGACGACCAGTACGAAGTGATCCCGTTCCAGGGCAGCGACTGCGGCTTTGCCATCTCGGCGAGCAAGGCGGTGGCTTTGGCCGAGGACCGCAAGGAGCTGGGACCGGCCAAGCTACGGCGGGCGCGGGGACTGACCTACGTGGAGCCAGTCGATGGGGCGTTCAGCTATCTGCTGAGCGAGCCCAAAGTTCCGGCAGGCACAGCGCTGACCTGCGACCGGGATCGTGTCGTGCCTGGGGAATCCGTATTGATTCAGGTTGGCGAGAACACCCGTCCCTTCCGGATCCCCCAGACCGCCAAGCCCGGGGAGCGCATCTGGAAGCGGACGAACGGCAAGTGGATCGACTTCACGGTGGTGCCGCTGTGCCGGATCGAGCCTTCGCTGGCTGACACCGTGCTGAGCTTGGAGATCCATGCCAATGTGCAACAGGCCATGCCGGCGACCGTGACTGTCCGCGGCGTTGAGAAACAGGTAATGCTGCTCCCGGACAAACCAGTGACTGTGAGTGTGGACTTGGGCGTGCCGAAGCGGGAAACGGCGGAGGATTGCCCCATCCTGGTGGTCGCTGGCGAACTGATGCATCGCGAGAACCGCACGCTCACGGCGGAGCGGCGGTTCCGGGAACTAGGTAAGCTGCCGGATGAATGGACGAGCGGCATGCGCCTGCGCGGTGAGGAGGAGAAGGGCATCGCGGATGGCTTTGGTGCTGGCGTATACGTGACTGACCGTTCCTGTGGCGGCGTGTCGCGCAATGGGCTGTTCATGCACCCGCCCTACAAGAAGGGCGAGGGGTATAGCTGCGCCATCTTCGGGCCGCTAACCGTGCCAGACCGGCCGGGCGTGCTGCGCGCCTTGGTGGGCAAGGGCGACGACAGTCACCTGGGCGACGGCATTCTCTTCCGCATGACTGTGACCGACGCCAAGGGCAAGGAAACGCAGATCGGCGAGCAGACGGTGACGAAGCACGAGTGGCTACCCATCGAAGGAGACCTGGCTCCCTGGGCGGGACAGCAGGTCCAGATCCGACTCATCAGCGACGTGGGCGCGGGCGACGACTCGTCCGGCGATTGGGCCATATGGGCGAACATGCGGTTCGAGGGCAAGGAGAAGGAGTTGATCTGGGAACTGCTCAAGGGCGCAGGCCAGCACTACGCGGCGCCGCCCATGCCATTGCCTGGAGTCACCGTCGTGATGCTGCGCAACGCCAAGCAGGCGTGGTTGCGTTACGATGGCCAGGGGCTCTCCGGCACGGGAGATCGGTATGGTACATTCGCCATCGTGAACGACGTCAAGCTCGGCAATATGGCACCCGCTGGCGGCAGTGAACGGGACAACGTCTGGGTTGAGGCGGTGAAGGTGCCACTGACGCTAGAGGCGATTCGCACGCTGGGCTTGCGGAACGTCTTCCGTCTGTCGAATCCTGGCGAGGACTACTTCAAGGTGCGTAGCTTCTGGCTGGAAGTGGAGCTGGCTGACGGACGGAAGGTCTCCACTCAGATTTCCACCGACATCTACAGTCAGCCGGGAACCTGGCTCTATGCGGAAGGCATCGGGGTGCCGCAGGGCAGGGAGATCACCGTGAATCTCTGGTTCAGGCCGTAGTCGATTCCCAGGCTTCCATCTCAGTCCAGGTGGAAGACCTCTTCCATCCCTGCCCACCATTCACCTTCGGCGCGGTCGGGAAGGGGCTCTTGGCAAGGCATGCACTCGGCCCACCATCTCTGGGTCGTGTGGTCGGTCGCCATTTTGTCCATGTCGCCCGCATAGTCGTCGCCGGTGTACTCGAAGTAGCTAAACAGGTAGTGTTTCCCGTCCGGCAGCTTGCGCAGGTAGATCGAGTAGTTCTGGATGTGGACCTGCTTGAGCATGGCGAGCACATCGGGCCACGCCGCTGCGTGCAGTTCCTTGTAGCGCTCGATCTTCTCCTCCCTTACTGCCAGGACCGTTCCGTTGCGCTGCATCGTCTGGTCTCCTTTGGTCGCGGGCTCACCCGTTGAATTCCCTGACGGCATCGAACATGGCCACGATATTCTCGGGCGGCACGTCAGGCAGGATATTGTGTACGGTGTTGAACACGAAGCCGCCGCTTGGCGCGAAGATCTTCAGCCGTTCCAAGACATGTTGCCGCACCTTGGCTGGCGTGGCTCGGTTCAGCACGTCGCGCGTATCGCAACCGCCGCCCCAGAAGCAGATGTCCTTGCCAAACTCCCGCTTCAGGCGTTCGGGCTCCATGTCGCGGCAATTGGTCTGCACCGGGTTGATCACATCGTAGCCAGCCTC
>JABGQJ010000581.1 GCA_018648945.1 Victivallales bacterium | reverse complement strand
CCCGCCTCGGGACCGCGCCGATGGCTTTGGCCAACCCAGCGCGGTTGGGACCCGCAAGACACAGGGCCTCTCGCACTTCCTTGCGGTATCGTCGGGGAACCTGCTTCGCTGCTGTCTCAATCTCGTCCAACACAGCCTCTGCCTCCTGGTTCGGCCTGCTCAGCGCCCTGAATCGTGCCCGGACTTCAACCACGTCCCCGGCCTTGAATGCCCCCTTCATGGGGACCAGAACGAAACTGTCCGTCACCACCGGTTGGTGCACCAAGCCAGCCAGCAGTTCCCCCGGCACAATGCGCTGCGGCAGCCGTTGTGCCAGCGGCCGTCCTGGCCACTTGCCGTCCCTCTTCGCCTCGACGCGGAGGGTCAGCACCCCTGCCTTCATGTCCATCTCCACACTCTGTCGCCATGGCAGATCCGCCGCCATTCGCCGGGCTTCCCAAGCTGGATCGCCATAGAACGCCACCACGTCCCGATCCCACAGCAGCCCCGCCAGATCCCGGTTCTTCATCCGTCCTGTCTTCGCATCGGCCAGCTCCGCCTGCCGAAGCGCCTGCCCCATCTGCCGGTGGTCGTATCCGGCCAAATCCACGCCAGCCTGTTCGGGAAAGCTGTTCTGTAGCCGGTGCAGAAGCGCCTGGTGATTGAGGAAGAACGCCTCCGCCAGCGTGAACCGGCCGGCCTGCCCCCCCCAGTAGTCGTTGATGCCCCAGCCCATGTAACCGTACCAAGTCACTGCCGTGTAGCCAAACATCTGGTAGGCCCCCCCGGTGCGCATCCAGGCCAGGGCCATGCAGTCCCGTCTGGGGACATGCCCGATCAGACAGTTCCCCACCGGTAGATACACCTTGGGTTCGGGGGAAAGGACATCGTGCCGCACCCCCTTGGTATCCAAGCCATACAGCTGACCATCCTTGCAGCGAAACTGCCCCCCCTTGAAACGATAGCCCACTTGCCAATCCTGTTCCGTGGCATGACCGCTGGTGTAGAAGCACTGCGCGCCCCCCGAGTTCAGCCCTTCGACCAGGGCCTGAATGGCATCCGGCTCCACGCGCTTCTCCGCCGAAACGCCTGCCTGCTTGACGACGAACCGGAACTGCTTGCCCTCGTCGCTGCCAAAGCCATCCGGCAGGTTGCCGAGAATCCCGATGCCCCCCGTGCCAGAACCGCCGCGCCGAACGGTCAACGGCTCGCGCCTGGCCACAATGCGCAATGCGTCCCCGGAGTCGTACCCCGTGGCGATCCCCCACAGCGCGTCCGTGTAGGGATCGTTGTCCAGGCGACGCAGCAAACGGTGAGCCGCCACCACGAAGGAACGCCCGGCTTCCTCCGGTCGGGCGACAAAGCACACGTAGTCTGGCAAGAGGGCCCGCAATTGCGGCAGCACTGCCCGCACGTCGCGCTGCCAGGTGAGCACGGTGGCATCATGCTTCCCCCGCAATTCCCGGACCACGCGGCGCCAACCCTGGTCCCCCCGCGTCGCTTCGCTGACCACCACCGCATAGAGCGGAGAAGCCGTCAACCGAGTCGGGAGCCATAGCGAAAGCGAGAGCACCAAAGGAAGAAAAAGGGCCGAAATTCGTTGGTACATGGGGTGCATTCCGTAGCTGTGGATGACGGTCCAGGATTTTTTACACCGTACCGCCATTGCCGCGCTTCGGCCATACGTATATCCCCTAACCGCTTGACCGCGCGTGCTCAACCATGCACATTCGTAAGCTTTACCGACCCGATCTTCGCTAGCTTAGACAGGCCTGAGGCAGACTGTGACCCACTCCATCGCCGCCACTTTCGAACGCCACACCCTCGTTCCGGGCACCGCCCACGATGGTCTCTGGCTCGGACCCAACTTCCTGATCCAGCCAGGCGTCGTGCCCCGATGCCACCGGGCATTCTTCATCGAGTCTGACCGCACGGGTGGAGACAGCACTCAAAAGACATTCGCCTTCGCCCCCACGCAGCACATGCCCGACGAGCTGGGGATGCACCACTGGCGCCAGACGTGGCTGCGCCGACGCGTGCCAACGGGCCTGCAGAGGCGACGCGATGCCACGGGCCACGAGTTCGTGCCCAGCCTGCCCTGGGGTTGGCACCATGCCAGCAACACCGGCCTCGCCGTCGGCGGGGTCGTCCGCCACCGCAGGGGAAAGCTGGCTGATCACGTTCGCCATCTTGCCATCGCCTACGCAACCTACCAACCCCGACGGAGCAGCTTCACGCACTGGGAGAGCTTCCAGATCGAGATCGACGGCGTACCCAGACCCTCCATATCCCCCTGCCAGGGCCTGGAGTTGCCGGGCGGCGACCTCTTGCTGCCCTTCACGGTGATCAAGAACTTCGACGGCTGGAATTCCGCCCGCTGGGTCGGCACGATCCGCTGCAGCTACAATGGCAAGAAACTCGTCCCCGGGGAGGTCGGGAACCTGCAGACCTATCCTGCCCCCCGAGGCTTCGTGGAACCCAGCATTGCCGCCTTTGGCGGTACGTTCTTCATGACCTTGCGCGCCGAGGATGGCCATGGCCACGTCGCCACCAGCAAGGACGGCCTCCACTGGACCGAGGCCAAGCCTTGGCGCTGGGACAATGGCACGCCGATCCCCATGGATCAGACCATGACCAAGTTCCTGGTCCATTCCGATGGGCTCTTCCTGGTCTACACCCGGATTTGCCCCGAGGGGGAAAATGTCTTCCGCTACCGGGCCCCCCTCCATGTGGCGCGGATCGACCCGACTCGGCCCGCGCTCATCCGCAGTTCGGAGCGCCCAGTCTTCACCAGCCGGGGCTATCCCATGGGGAACTTCCAGGTCTACACAGTCTCCCCGAAGGAGAGCTGGATCACCGTCCCCGAATGGGACCGTACCGGCCGGGACGCCAGCTGTGATGTGCTACTCTCCCGAGTCCTCTGGGATGCACCAAACCGGATTCTGGACACGGGTTCGTACCCTATGGGTGGTTGAGCAGGAAAAATGAAAAGCAGACAACTCACAGCCATGATCGCCGCCATCACCCTAGCCTCCGCCGCGGCCGCCGCCCCTTCCCTTGCCCCTAAGGCCGCCGCACGACTCGCCGCCGGAAAGGAGGTCCGGGTCGTCGCCTTTGGCGACAGCATCACCGGCATCTACTACCACAGCGGCAGCCGCCGGGCCTGGCCGGAGATGCTCCAACTCGCTCTGCGGCAGCTCTACCCCAAGGCCAAGACAACGGTCTTCAACGCGGGGAGCAGCGGCCATACCACCGACCGCGGACTCCAGCGCATCCAGAAGGACGTGCTCGACCGCAAGCCACACGTCGTGGTCGTCAAGTTCGGCATGAACGACCTCGCCTATGGCAAGGCGGATGCCGCCACCGACGCCAAGCGCAAGGCCCGCTACGCCGCCAACTTGGCCAACATCGTCAACCAGTGCCGCGGGGTCGGAGCCGAGCTCATTCTCTGCACCGCCAACTCTGTCTACCCCGAGTCCGCGCCAGGGCGTCCCCCCGCCCGCCTCGCGGAATTCGCCCAGATCGTCCGTGACCAAGCCAAGGCCCTGAATGTGCCCGTGGTCGATATCCACGACCGCTGGGAGCAGATCCGGCGCGACGACCTCACCCGCTGGCGGTTCCTAATGAGCGAGACCATCCACCCTTCCATGGCCGGGCACAAGTGCATTGCCCAGTGGGTCGCCACCGCTATCTCGGGCCAGGAGATCTCCCTGGTCGATGCCCCCCCTCCCCCCCTCACCGCCGCCCGTTTCGTCGCCCGCCTGCGCGCCGGCAAGCCGGTCAAGGCCATCGTCGCCGCGCCCCTCGTCGAATCCTTCCGCAAGATCGTGGTGGAGCGGTATCCCAAGGCCGACCTCACGGTTACCCCTTGGCCCATCGAAGGCAAGAACCTGGCCGCCATCGAGACCTGGGCTCGCGGCAACCGCAAGCGCACCCCCGACCTCGTCGTCATCTCCCTGCCCCCCATCGGCTTGCTGGTCAAGGACGAGGAAGCCTACGTCCGCCGCGCCGCCTGGGTGGTGAACTACAGCCTGCCTTTTGGCCCCCACAGCTGGACCGCGCTCGGCGTCGCCACCTCCTCCTGGGATCCCGGGATCACCGCCGAACAGCGGCAAGGCGAAGCCACCTTCGCCAAGATCGTCGCCGCCCACGACCTCGAATGGCTCGCCGAAGGCGCTCCCGAAACGCTCCTCCGGAAGTGGCTCGCCGCTCAGATCGCCGCCCTGCCACCCCGCTGATCTGGATCAGCCGAGCAGGCAATCGTCCAGAAGCTCCCCCTCCAGACCGACTGCCTTCATGCTAACCCGGTCGGGGCGGACCTGGAGCAGGCAGATGTGCAGACAGTCTGCCGCCACGACCTGATAGGGGTTGGGACACTCGTTGACGGGGAAGTCGTAGAGTTCCCCCGCCCCGCCGCTGGTGATGTACGTAATCCCTCTCGCATCCGGGAACAGGCTACGTTCGTAGGTATGGACATGCCCACCGAAGTCGGCCAGGACCACGTCTGCGAACTCGCTCAGGAGCGCTGGCAGGACACGATCGTCCGCCGCCCAGGTAGCCCGGGTAGAGGTGAAGCAGGGACAGTGCTGGAACAGCACAACCCGCTGGTCCGCCTGCCGCGCCGAGTGCAGTTGGCTGCGCAGCCACGTTGCTTCCGGGCCGTCGACGGCCCAGGCACCCCGGTCGGCATAGTCCAAGCCAAGCAGGAGTAGACGCCCCCAACTCAGCGCCACGTGCGGGTTCCGGGCGTCCCCCAAGTAGCGGTCGAAGACCTGCCGGTCGTTGTCCTTCGGGAAGGGGTTGCTGTGCAGACGGTAGTCGTGATTGCCCGGCACGGCCAGCAACGCAGTCGTTCCCAGCAGGTTCTCACTGAATGTCAGGAACCGCCGGTAGCTGACCCCGTCGCTCCGCCCCAGGTAGTCGCCGAGCCCGATGGCCAAATCCGGCTGGCAGGCAACCATGGTTGCCACGGCCTCCGGGTAATGCACCAGATTCTGCGGGTCGCCGAAGATGGCAACTGTGAAGGCCGCATCCGGGTCGGTCGGGGCGGTGCGGAACGAGCGAATCGCCGAGGCAGT
>JABGQJ010000580.1 GCA_018648945.1 Victivallales bacterium | reverse complement strand
GCAATCACCCCGAGAATGCGCAGGAAACGCCGGGTATCCAGAGAGGCGAAGAGGCGGGGTGCGGTCATGTGGGGACTCCAATGGGACGTGTACTTGGGGCCACAACCTACGCCCAATCAGCGAAGACGCCAAGTCATCACTAGAGACCCTCGATGGCCCGAGCCAGACGCAGACGTAACCCACGCAGGTCGCCAGGCTCCTCCGAATAGCGGGTGAGGTGCTCCAGAACACTGGGGGGCACAGCCAGCAATGTCTCAGCATCGCCCACGTCCCGACCCGCCGCCTTGGCCTGCCGAAGACGGTCCCGCAACAGCCACCAGTATTCGTAGTCCTCGATGCCATCTCGCAGATTCTCGAACTGGACGGTCGAGAGAGCACCCTTCGGCCCTGGACAGATCAGTTCGCCATCGCCGTCGGGACCGGGCTGATAGTAAGGCTCCCAGGCGGTGAGCGGGCCGCTGGAGATCGGTTTCTTGTAGAAGCGCCAGCCCGAGATGCGGTAGTACAGGAAGCCATCGGGTTGGTACTTCCAGGTTGCAGCCCCCATCAGCAGGCGCGAGCGCAAGGGCGGGTATTGGCAGAAGAAGTTCAGGACGGTCTTGCCGCGCGGACCACAGCACACGTACCACCACGCCTTCTTCCCGCGTTGTCGGCCCTGCTCGATCACAGGCATGTCTTCGACAAACCGCGGCGTCAACGGGCACCAGATATCGATCGCCTGATCCACTGGGCCGCCCTTCACGCCGTAGCTGCGGTCGTAGCCAGTGGTCATCAGCGGGATGTCCGGGAAGGCGGCCTTGACCTTGCTCGCCGCCCGCGCCAGGGCCGCGAAATCCTTGGTCTCGTCGAAGAAGTAGATCCCCAGATTGCTGCGCGGCCAACCCGCAGCCTCGGCATGGGCCAGGGAATTGCGCATCATCTCGATGAACTTCGGGATGTACTCGTCCATCGTCAGCCCCGCCTTCTTGGGGAATACGGGATGCAAGTACCCGAGACTCCACCACCGCGAGCCCTGCTCCCAGAGCTTGCGCAGGTCGGCGGGATCAGCCAGCGAGGGGTAGCCGATACAGTCGGTGTAGAACCCCGGCCCAATCGGCTTCCCGGCGCTCTGCGCGGCATAGAGCGTATTGAAGGCCAGGCGATGCTCCAGCAGGAAGTCGCGTGTACGGGCCGCCATGGCAGCATCGTAAGCATCGCCATACATCGCCTTGAAGGTGGCATCGTTGTTGCCCCAGATCGTCAGCAGATGCTGTTCCTTGGGCACCGCAAACCCGAAGACCTCGACCTCGAACGGCAGGGCTCGCGATCCCCCGGCCACAGTCGTCACGGTCAGCGTCCCCTGGTAGATTCCCGGAGGCGTGTCGGCGCGGCTCCGCACCAGAACCCAGAGCGGCTGCAGCGTCCCCTGGGCCACGTCGATGGTCTCCAGGAAATCGAGGATTGGGCCCGACACCCACTCGGTGGGCAGATCAATCGCCGGTTTCCGCGTCTTCAGGTAGCCCACCGGAGAGACCTTCACGTCGGCGGCCGGAATTCGTTGCCCCCCTGCGGCCATCAAATCGCCAACCTGCCACGTCACAGCCGGCAGGTCGCGGCGAATAGGTATGACGACCGCCTGGAACGCCTCGAACTCGTTGCCGGCCATGTGGATCTTGGGCACATCCCCGCGGAAACGGAACAGCCGGGGCTCCCGGAACACGTGCACGCCCGAATCTGCCCATGAGAGCGCAAATCCGGCATCGCCGGCGCGGACCTCGGCCTGCGCCAGAAGCAATGTCTCGCCGAACCGACCAGCCGCCTCAAGCTGGGTTCTGAACAGGCCTACGGCAGCCGTTTGGCCCGCCGAAGTGTGCAGGGAGGGAACTCCTGCCAACAGTTCCGCTCCCTCCTCCAGACGCGCCAGCGCCGCCACCGCGATCGGTGGATTCCCTGCTGCTGCGCACTCCTTGCGACATGCTGCCAAGCGCCCCCGCAACACCACAACCCGCGCTTGGTTCAGGCCAGTGTGGTACTGCCCAAGCTGCGCAGGGGTCATCTCCATCTCCAGCACCAGCTTTGGACGCGAGGCAATCAGTTTGGGCTCATCGGAACTGACGAAATAGGCGATGCTTCCCTTTGCCTTGGCCTGGTTCGCCCGGATCAGCAGACCGGCGTTAACCGTGGGATCAGAGACCCAGCGGGTCGCCGCCGCCGGCGACAGGTCGAAAGCCTCGTCACCCTTCGTCCCTGCCTTGATTACGCGAGTCGATACCGGCGGCAACACGAAATCGACACCCGGCTCGCCCAGTCCCGGCTTGCCCGCCCACTTCGCCTCGCCATGCCTCCGCCAGTTCCAGGAGGGCGTGCCAGCCATGGGAACACGTTCGCCCGTGCCATCTCCCTCGACCCAATCCCGGTTGGCCAGGGAAATCGCGCAGAGCTGGATCTCCTGATCGGCCTTGGGATAGGTGCCGTCGGTCCGATGCAGAATGACGGTCGCCTTGCGCACCTGCACACCGCGCGGAATCGACGAAAGATCGAAACGCAGCAGCGTGGCATAGCTCTCCCCCCATCGATTCACGCCCGCCCCCAAGCTGGCCGTCGCGCCGTAGTTGACGTTGGCCACGCTGTTCGGCGCGTAAAGCGTCGCATCCACGACCCGATCGGGACGTCCCAGCTCACGTTGAATCGTGACCGTGACCGGCGCAGCAACCACGTTTGTCAACAGGACGCATAGGGCAACAGAAAGCACGTGTTTCATCAGTATCTCCAACCAAGGCGGGGTGTGCGGAAAGATAGCCCCTTCCCTCAACCTGAGCAACGCCTGCGGGGTCGCGCCCGGGAACTTGGTGGCTATAGTTGCCACACCAGAAGCAAGACCGTCAATCCAGACCACCCCAGACCTTACATGACACTCGCAACCGAGCGCTTTTTCGGGCCGGACACTCCCCTCCGCCGAGCCACCGAGGTCGGCGGACGGGAGTACGAGGAACGACCGCAGCAGCGGCAGATGGCCATCGAGGTGGCCCGCCACCTGGTGGACAACCAGCACCTGCTGATCGAAGCCCCAACCGGGGTCGGCAAGACCTTCGCCTACCTGGTGCCAGCCATCCATTACGCGCTGGAGCGCAACGCCCCGGTTGTGGTCAGCACCCACACGATCAGCCTCCAGGAGCAGATCCTGGAGAACGACGTACCGATACTTCAGGAACTGCTCGGCGTGGAATTCCGCGCCGCCGTCGCCAAGGGCCGCAGCAACTACCTCTGCATGCGCCGACTCAACATGCTCGCGGACATCGACCAGGCCCTGCTCCCCGGCGCCGCCCTCTCCGAGATCGATCACCTCTGCACCTGGGCCCGCCAGACTGAGGACGGCACACTGGGCGACCTTGGCACCGTCCTCGGCGACGGCATCTGGGAAGGAGTCTGCTGCGAGCGAGGCAACTGCCTGAACGCCCAATGCCCCTTCTTCCGCCGCTGCTTCCTCTTCAAGGCCCGCAAGAGCCTGCAGACGGCCCAGGTCGTCGTGTCCAACCACGCCCTGTTCTTCAGCGATCTGGCCATGAGGATGGAGAGCGAGGAAGCCGACGCCGGCGTGCTTCCCCCCTACGCCGCCGTCGTCCTGGACGAGGCGCACACCATCGAGGACTGCGCCTCCTCCCACCTCGGGATCCGGGTCGGCTCCTGGAGCCTCGGGCGCATCCTGCGCCGACTCTTCGACGCCAAGCGGGACCGCGGCTTGCTCAAGGACGTCATGTTCACCGACGCCAGGACCGCCGCCACCCGCGCGGCCCGC
Source organism: Victivallales bacterium (assembly GCA_018648945.1). Next base: position 1,309 of record JABGQJ010000580.1, on the reverse strand, counting down.
ATGTGCCACAGCTTCTTCCAGCAGATATCCCAATGGCTGGAATCCCAGGCCGACCCCCTGCGCTACACCACGGCAGGGCATATCCCCACCTACCTCGACGACCCCCTCAAGGCCCTCGAATCCGAACTCGACAAACTGGTCCGGGACAAGGAGGACCGGGACGAGCGCCGCCAGGAAATCGCCGCCCTGGCCGATCAGGTCCACGCCCAACGAGTCGGCATGTTCCAGTTCCTGAACATGACCGAGCCCGACCATGTCTACTGGTTCGACCGGGAGGGGCGGGACAAGCAGGAAGTCACGCTGAACGCCGTGCCCATCCGGATCGCCCCGGTTCTCAAGAAGTGCCTCTTCGACCGCGGCTTCCCGGTGGTACTCACCAGCGCCACCCTCGCCATCCGGGGCAACACGGACTACTTCCGCGACCGCCTGGGGGCCAGCGACGCGGCGTCGGTGGTGCTCGACTCCCCCTTCGATTTCCAGCAGCAAGTCACCGTCCACATCCCCTTCGACATGCCCAGCGTCAAGGACACCCATGGCTTCGCCCCCGTCGCCTGCGAGCAGATCAAGCACTTCATCCGCGAGACCCACGGCAAGGCCTTCGTCCTCTTCACCAGCTACCGCATGCTCCACGATTTCGCCGCCGAGCTCCAGGGCTTCTTCGACGACGAAGGCATCACCCTCATGATCCAGGGCGAGGGCCTCTCCCGCTCCCGCATGCTCGACGCCTTCCGCAACGACGTGGACTCCGTGATCTTCGGGACCGCCAGTTTCTGGACCGGGGTCGATGTCCCAGGCGAGGCGCTCAGCAACGTCATCATCACCCGCCTCCCCTTCTCCGTCCCCGACCACCCCCTCGTCGCCGCCCGCTACGAGGCCATCGAGACCAATGGCGGACGCGCCTTCTGGGACTACAGCCTGCCCGAAGCCATCCTCCGCTTCCGCCAGGGCTTCGGTCGGCTCATCCGCAGCCGCAAGGACCAAGGCATCGTCGTCATCCTCGACAACCGCATCGTCAAGACCCGCTACGGCCAAGCCTTCCTCGACTCCATCCCCCCCTGCCGCATGGACGTCTTCCGCGACCAGTAGAGGGGATGGGATTCGGGAGCAGAGAGCGTATCTGCGATGCCCGTGGACCAGTTCCAGAAATCGGGAACGGCGAGCCCCCGCAGGGCGGCGACACGGAGTAGCCACGGGCGCAGACCCGTGGTCTCTGGCGTGGGAAAGGCCAAGCCCCCGCCGCGCGGCGACTCGCACGTCGCACCTGCGCGATAGGCTAGTCGTCATCCGGGAAGATCCCTGCTGCCACCTC
>JABGQJ010000058.1 GCA_018648945.1 Victivallales bacterium | reverse complement strand
CCGTGCAAACCGGTTCGGCCTTCAGAGGCGAGAGCCCGGCAAGCAGAGCGAAACAGAGCGCGAAGACAGAGCGAGTAGTCATTGGGCAGTCCCAGCAGTGGCGTTTCCTGTCTCCGCACACTGTACCCGACCTGCCTTAGCCGTCCATGCCGCCGGGGGAAGCAACCGCGAATTCCGTAGAGCGGCCGATGGCCGCAACCAAACGAACATCGAACATCGAACGCCCAACATCGAACATCGAATGGGGAAGGGGAAGGGGAAGCTGTTGGCATCGCTTTGACTTGGGAACCAAATACTTGTGATTTGTCGTCAGCCAGAATCTTGCACAGAAAACAAGAAATGGTGGGATGGTAATACGAAGAAGGGGGGACGAGGAGGAAGGAGAGAAGAGCAACTACGAAGGGTGCGAAGGGGGAGGAGAGTCGCGGCACGCGGTGTTGCTCTCACATTCAGGGAAGACAGGGGGAGTCGCGGCACGTGGTGCTGCTCCTGCATTCAGGGAGGCTAGAGGGAGTCGCGTTGGAGGGTAGGCGATAGGACGAACGAGGTCAACAAAGCAGGCCGCATGTCGGTCGCGCGGAGGCCGGCGCGGAGGTCCGTGCGGCGCACTTCATCGCCGGACGATGTTCTCTGGGCGATCACTCTGATACCTGGCAGGTATACCCGCCCTGGCTCGTCAAAGCTTTGCTCTGCATCATGTGAACCCGGGGCACGGCGCTATATTGGTGCGTCTGATCCCCGCAGCGAGGTTCTGGCCAGTTGCTTGTCGAATTCCCCCAATGGATGCACTTCCCCAGGAAGGCGGCGATGTGTGCCGCATTCGTGGGACTGCTGTGTTGTTCATGCGGTCCGGCTGTGCAGGGTGAGGCCCCGGCCCCGGCGGAGCGGGAAACGACGGCCGCCAGCGAGCTGGTGCCGCCGACCACAGGCGAGCCGGTGGATGTGTCGCGCAACTACCTGAGCGTCGCGGATTTCCAGGAGGCCATGCGCGAGGCCAATCCAGGCTATACACGGAGAGGCGTGTTTGTCACCGACGCGGCCAAGCGGGTCGTGGAGGCCGATCTGTCCCGGTGCGGCCTGACGCGTTTGGAGCCCTTTGCCCAGATCGCGCTGAAGGTACTGGATTTGAGCGGGAATGCGGTCGACGATCTCTCGTCCCTTTCCGGCATGCCCTTGCGGGCCCTGCTGTTGGATGAGACTGCTGTGAGTGATCTCTCACCCCTGCTCGGGGTGCCGCTGGATCGCCTGTCTTTGGTGAAGTCCAAGGTGGTGGACTTGGCACCGTTGCGGGAGGCACAGTTGACCCACCTCGATCTGCGCCAGACGAAGGTGTCCGACCTGAGCGCACTGGCGAAGGTGCGGCTGGTGGAACTGCGCCTGGATGGCACGAAGGTGTCTGATCTTTCGCCGTTGGCCAAGTGCCCCCTGAACCGACTCACCCTCTCCCACACCCTGGTGAGCGACCTCTCGCCTTTGCGCGGTCGTCCTCTCCGTGTCGTCGATGTTTCCGGCACGAGGGTGAGCGATCTCACCCCACTGCTTGACTCCAAGCTTCGTCGGCTGGCATTCACTCCTGGACGGATTCAGGTGGGAATGAGCGGCCTGCGCCGCATGAGGTCGCTGCGTGAACTTGGCGAATCGCTGAGCAGGTGTCGAGCCGCCCCCGAGTACTGGAAGGAGATTGACGCCCAATGATCGTTGATTCTACGAAGTCGTGGCAGGGCAAGGCCCTCGAGGCGTTTCATCTCACGGTTCGTCCAGTGGGGGGGAGGTGCAACATGGATTGCGCCTACTGCCCCTATCACGAGCCGGCCAGCGACGACCCCAGCCGGATGATGTCCCTGCAGGTCCTCGAACGAACGATCCGGCAGGCCATCGAAGGGCAGAACACTCCCCAGTACGTGTTCAGTTGGCAGGGCGGCGAGCCCACTCTGGCCGGCCTGGGCTTCTTCCAGGAGGCCCTGGCGCTGCAGAAGCAGTTCGCTCCCGAATCGACGGAGATCGTCAACGAGATCCAGACGAACGGGCTTCTGCTCGATGCGGAATGGGCGGATTTCGTGCGGGCGAACGATATCCGCATCGCAATCAGTACCGACGGTCCACCGGATGCGCACGACGCCTTCCGGCGGAACCAGGCGGGAAGGAGCACGAGTCGCTCGGTGATGCGGAGCGCCCTATTCCTTCACCAACGGCAGATCCCCTTCACCGCCTTGGTGGCGGTCCATAGCATGTCAGTTCGTGATCCAGTGGGGGTCTACGAGCATCTCCGAGACCGCATGAAGGCCCGGTCCATGCATTTCTTCCCCGTCGTCGAGCGGCGCGATGGCCTCAGCGCGGCGTCGAAGAGGCTGGGCCGGCGGGATCTGAGATCTCTGGGTAGCAAGCAGCTCCGGCCCGGTCGCTCGGGGCTGATCACCAACTGGTCGGTGGATTTCGACGAGTACGGCGAGTTCATGAAGACGATCTTCGACATCTGGCGGGTCGAGGACGTGGGAGAGGTGACGATTCCGACCTTCGATGCGCTATTGGCGCAGTGGCTGGACGAGCCCACGCGGTTCTGCGAGATGGGACAGACATGCGGTTCGGCCCTGGTGGTGGACTGGGACGGCGCGGTGTATCCATGCCCGTACTGCCTGGATGCCGAGGCCGCGATCGGGAACGTCCGGGAGACGCCTCTGGGAGAGTTGGCGAGGAGCTCGGAGCAGGTTGAGTTCGGACGGGCGAAGGCGACTCTGTCGAGACAGTGCGAAGAATGCGAGTTCCTCTTTGCGTGCCACGGGGGTTGCCCCCGTCGGCGGTACGGCAAGACGCAGGGCGGGAAACCGATCGATATGTTGTGCGACGGTCTGCTGGCCTTCCATCGCCATGTTGGGCCCTTCTTTCGTGTGTTCGCGCGCAGTGTGCAGGAGAATGCTTAGCCTGGATTGTCCATGCGAATCTACTGCGAACCCGGATTGCACTGCATCTCAGCCCATTGCGCCAGAACGCCGACCTTGACGGGTCCCAACACGCCTGCGCCCGGCAACCTGGCACAATGAACTGATCCACAGTACACTACGCGTTCTCGCTACGAAGCGCGTGAGTAATCCAGGCCAGTCCTCCGCATGGTCACACGGCAACTTCAGGAGACGAGAACAGTGCGTATTTTGCGAGTCAACGTCCCCCTGTTCCTCGGTGTTTGGTTGGTCTTCTGCGTGCCGTTGCGCGGCGTGGCGGCGGAGGGCGAGGCCGTCTGGCAGAAACCCTATGCCGGGGAGGATGCGACCGGAGACCACGTACTTGGGCTCTGGCACTTCGACGCACCGACCCCGGCGAAGGGTGCCGGGGCGGTTGCCCCTCTGGCCCTTCGCGGTCAGAGTCGCTTCGTCCCGACGGGCAAGTTCGGCGGCGCCCTTGAGTCGTTCCCCGCCGATACAGCGAACGACAAGGCCCAGGGCGCTGCCGCCACCCGCTCATTCCCGGGCCACACGCCGAAGGGGGCGTTCACCGTGGAGATGTGGGTCAAGGCCAAGGCGGAGTTGGCCGCGAGCAAGACTGCGTTCCTGCTGGACAAGAAATACTTCCACTACGCCAGGGATCTCCCCCAGGCGAACCGTGACTACTGCTGGTACCTGACGGCCGCTGCAGGGGGGAAGTTCGTGCTGAACGTGAGTCTGGGGTTTGGGACCAGTTCGGACTGGTTCCGGTCCTCGCCAGTGACCTTCCCCGAGGGCACGTGGCAGCACGTGGCCTTCACCTACGACGGTGCGGGCATGGTTCGCCAGTTCGTGGATGGCGTGTGCGTGGGACGGGCCCGCAATGAAGGTCGTGGGCCGGTGGTGGCTGGCCCCCACGTTCTTGTGGTTGGCGACCGGGTGGGTAGTACGCACTCGGGGTTCCCGGGCTTCATTGACGAGGTCCGGATTTCCGCTGGGGTGCACCCGGGGTTCAGAGGGTCGTTGATGCTGGTGCTCGGGACGGGGCGGGCCACGTACCGACGCGGCGAACCCCAAGTTCATCTGGAGGCCCAAGTGGCGAACGATACGGGCGTGGCGCTGTCTGCGGTGCGTGCCACCGTGGTCCTGGCGGGGAAGACGGTGCAGACGAGCGGGGAACTGGCCATTGGCGGGGGCCTGCCTCTGCGCGTGCCGGTGGACACATGGCTTCGTCCCGACAAATACGAGGCGGAGGTCCGCGCGGAGGGGCGGGACGCCACGGGACGGCTGCATGTGCTGAAGCAGACGGTCCCGCTCACCATCGTGCCGCGGCCTGCACCACACCGGATGCCGGTCGTGATGTGGGGCAGCGGGGACGTCAAGCGGCTGAAGGAGATTGGATTCACCCATGATCTGCGGCACATGGTGGACTATGGGATGATCTGGAAGGACGGGGACGGGCCCTCGTGTTCGTCGTCTCGCGCCGAGAGTGTGGGCCGGATGCTGGACACCTATCTGGCCAACGATCTGGGCGCGGCTGTCTATCTCTATCCGGGGCGGTGGGTGGAGAGGAACAAGGATCTGGCACAGTTCATTCGGGTCGATGCGCAGGGCAAGCCCTATCCCCGGCACAACACCAGCGCGAGCTTCCCCGAGGTGCAGCGTTTCGCCAACCATGTCGGGGCGGCGGTCGCCCGTACGTTCGGGCAGTTCCCGGCGCTCTCTGCCAGCCTTATCCATTCCGAGATCCGGGATGGCACAGCTATCTCATACCACGACTACGAGCGGGAGCAGTGCCGCAGAGCCCTGGGCTTCGACATCCCCAAGGAGGCCACCTCCAAGCGCGGCGTGCAGTATGCCTCCATTCCCGGCTTCCCCCGGGACCGGGTGATTCCCGACGACCACCGCCTGCTGCGCTTCTACCAGTGGTTTTGGAAAACCGGCGATGGCTGGAATCCACTGCATACCCAGGTCCACAAGGGACTGAAATCGACGGGGAGGAAGGACATCTGGACGTTCTTCGACCCCGCCGTGCGGGTGCCCAGCATCTGGGGAAGCGGTGGCAAGGTGGACATCGCCTCCCAGTGGACCTATTCCTATCCCGACCCGATCAAGATCGGCCAGGCGGCGGACGAACTGTTTGCCATGGCCGATGGGACGCCCGGCCAGCAGGTGATGAAGATGACGCAGATCATCTGGTACCGGTCGCAGACCGCCCCGCAGGGCGAAAAGAGCGGCGCGGCGGAGTGGGAGAAACGTATTCCGGACGCGAAGTTCATCACGATCTCTCCCGATCATCTGCGCGAAGCGTTCTGGTGCATGCTGTCGCGCCCGGTGCGGGGGATCATGTATCATGGGTGGGGGTCGCTGGTGGAGTCCACCCACGGCGGCTATCGCTATACGCACCCGGAGACTCGCCAGGTTCTGACCCAGCTCGTCCGCGATGTGGTGCGCCCGCTCGGACCGGCTCTGCTCCAGGTGCCGGACCGCCCGGCGGACGTGGCGCTGCTACAGAGCTTCAGTTCCCAGATGTTTGCCGGCCGCGGTTCCTATGGCTGGAGCCGCAGTTGGGATGCGGACATGCACCAGATCCTGCAATGGGCCGGGCTGCAGCCACGCATCATCTACGACGAGCACGTGTTGAGGGATGGGTTGGCACAGTACAAGGTGCTTGTCATGCCTCACTGCGACGTGTTGACTCGAAGCGTGGCGGACCGCGTCCTGGCCTTCCAGCGCCGGGGAGGGATCGTGGTGGGCGACGAGACGCTCTGTCCTGCCGTCATGCCGGACATTTTGGTTCGTTCCGCGCGGCGGGAGCGCCCGGCCGATGTCGGCAAGCGGCAGATGCTGGCCAAGGCTGGCGAACTGCGGGCTGAGCTGGATGCCTTCTACGAACGATACGCGGAGTCCGACAATCCGGAGGTGGTCACTAGGGTGCGCCAGGCCGGGAACAGCGACTATCTCTTTGCGGTGAACGACCGCCGGACTTTTGGCGACTATGTGGGACACCATGGCCTGGTCATGGAGAAGGGAGTGCCTGCCGCCGCCACCTTGCGGGTGCGACGCACGGGGGTGGTGTACGATCTCGTCGGTCACCAACGGGTGCCCGCGACGCAGAAGGACGGGTCCCTCAGCTTCCGCGCGGAACTGGGCCCCGGCGAGGGACGCGTGTTCCTGGTGACCCCCGCTCCTCTGACAGCTGTGCAGTGCCGCGTGTCCGGCCCTGGTGACCGTGGAGGCGAGCAAGAGGTCGCCATCGCTGTGTTGGCGGCTGGGAAGCCGGTGGCGGCGGTGGTGCCGTTGGAAGTGACTATTCTGGATGCGAAGGGCCGGCCGGCCGAGGGCAGCGGCTGGTACGGAGCTGCGGGGGGGGAGCAGACGCTGCGTCTGCGCCTGGCTGAAAATGACGTCCCCGGCCGTTGGACCGTGCGGGTCCGGGAACTGGCGTCGGGGCTCTCCGTTGAGCGTGCGTTCGTGGTCCGGCCCTGATCCTCCCGCTTGTGGGAATGCTTGGTTGCACATGGTGGGCGGGCGCAATACAGTGTAGCCATAGGATTGCGGGCCCTCTGCCCGCCTGTGTTTGAATGCCACGTTACTGGGTTAGCTTGGACTTCCATGAAATACGCGATCATCGGGGACATTCACGCGAATCTCGAGGCGCTCCAGGCCGTGCTGGCCAAGGCCGAGGAGCTTGGCGTTGACCGGTACATGTGCATCGGCGACATCGTTGGCTACAACGCCAACCCGAGAGAGTGTCTCGACATCGTGCGGCAACTGGACATGGAGGTGGCCGTCAAGGGCAACCACGACGAACAGGCCAGCACGGAGAGCGACCTTCTCGGCTTCAATCCGCAGGCGGCGATGGCCATCCAGTGGACCCGCCGCCAGCTGAACGACCAACAGCGCGACTGGTTGGCGGCGCTGCCCTACAAGGAGCGCATGGGGGTCAAGCTGACGATGGTCCATGCCACTCTCGACATGCCGCACATGTGGGGCTACATCTTCGATAAATTCAGCGCCGAAGTCTGTCTGGAGTACCAGTTCACGCCGGTCTGCTTCTTTGGCCACACGCATGTGCCCCTGGCCTTCGACAAGTTTGGGGGGAGTGTCAGCGGGGGCAGGTACGACGAGGTGCGGCTGGAGCCGAACCACAAGTACCTCATCAATGTGGGCAGCGTGGGACAGCCTCGGGACGGTGACCCACGGGCCGCCTTCGTGACCTACTGCACCGACGAACGCCTGGTCACTCTCCATCGCGTGGAATACGACCTTGCCACCAGCCAGGCCAAGATTGTTGCCGCAGGGCTGCCGGAGCGACTGGCCGAGCGATTGATGTTCGGACGCTAGGGCGCGCCTCGATGATACCCACAACCGACTGTGCCTTGTGAACATTCTGGTGGTCAAACCAAGCAGCTTGGGCGATATCGTCCATGCGTTTCCCGCCGTGGATCTGCTGCGCCGCGAGTTTCCCGACGCGGCGATCACTTGGCTTGTCAACGATGGGTTCACTGGGCTGATCGATCTCTTGCCCGGGGTTGACGATGTGGTTTCCTTCCGCCGCGCGCGCTGGGGCCGGCTTCGCCACTGGGGGGAACTGGTCCCCTTTGTCCGCGATCTTCGCCAGCGTGAGTTCGATGTGGCCATCGACTTCCAGGGGCTCCTGCGAAGCGGCTTGTTGACTTGGTTGAGCGGCGCCCCGGTGCGGATTGGTTTCCGGACGGCTCGGGAAGGCGCCCGGTTCTTCTACAATGAGAAGGCCATGGTGCCCGCCAACCTCATCCACGCGGTGGAGAAGAACGTGTTTCTCGTGCGCAGTTCGCTGAAGCTGGGCGGCGAGGCCCACATCCCCAACCTGCGCCAGCACCACGATTTTGCGAAGTTCGCCAAACAGCTTCTACAGCAGCATCAACTGGACGAGGGAGATGGCCTGCTGGCGGTGGCGGTGGGGGCTCGGTGGCAGAGCAAGCGTTGGCCCCCGGCGTTTTTCGCGCGCGTTCTGGACCATGTGGTCCAAGAGCGTCCCGGTGTCGCCATCTGGCTACTGGGTTCGGCGGACGAGCGGGAGATGTCGGACAGCGTGTCTGCCAGTTGCCGCGTGGCCGAACCGGTCAATCTTGCTGGCCAGACCAACCTGGGAGCGCTGTGCGAGATGCTCCGGGAATCCGACGCCTTGCTTGCCAACGACAGTGGTCCCATGCACTTGGCCGCTGCTCTCTCGACCCCGGTCGCTGCCCTCTTCAGTTCTACATCGCCTGAACTGACTGGTCCCTATGGGGCTGGGCATCGCGTCTTCGTGGGGAATTGCGAAGTCGGTCCCTGCTTCCGCCGAACCTGTCCGCTTGGCGACCCGGAGTGCCTTGAATCGCTACAGCCGAAGAAGGTTGCCGAAGCCCTGTTGGGTATGCTTTCGAGAGAAACCACAGCCTCTGAACTGGGAAAGGAGACAGTCCCATGAACCATCGATTTCATTCCCCGCGTGCCGTTGCCCTTCTGTTGGGCGTCCTGCTCTCGGCGGTGTCCGCTCGTGCGCAGTTGGGGGTTGCCCTCTCCTCGGCGCGGAGCCGGTATTTGCGCTATGAACCGATCGAGCTGACCGTCACCTTGCGGAACTACAGCGGCAATACACTGACCTTCGGCAAGAAGGGTGCCAGCCGGGGCTATGTGTTCTTTCTGGTGGAGAGCCATGCTAAGCGCAATGTCAAGCAACACAAACTGGACAAGAATCCTGCCGACGGGCTGATTCTGAATGCGGGAGAAACCAAGACCCTGACGGTCTCCCTCAACGACTTCTTCAACATGCAGAACCCCGGTTCCTACACGGTGAGAACGCAGGCGGGGCACGCGCGACTGGACAACGACTACCAGAGCGAGGATGTGACGTTCGAGGTCCGCGACGGGCAGACCGTGCTGAGCCGGGATATTGGTCTGCCAGGGGAAGAGGGATCGACCAAGATCGAGGCGCTCAAGGTGAGCCTGATCGTGTTCCAGGACATGGATCGGGGGATCTACTGTCTGCGTGTGGAGGACGATGAGATGGTCTATGCCACGATCCGGCTGGGCCGTCAGATCGCCTCCTCCAAGCCGGAGATGGATGCCGATGGTGGCAGTGATATCCACCTGCTCCTGCAGGTGAGTGCAAGGCTCTATTCCTACCAGGTCTACAGCTTGGCCAGGAAGCGGGTGAAACTGCGTCAGGAACGCTACTACATTCCGGACAATGGCGTCCCCAGGCTGACCCGCAGCCCCGGCTACATCAAGGTGGTCAACGGCAAGGCGGCGGTGGAGGGAGTGGACTACAAACTCGACCGGAAGCAGGCGTACCGACCGAAGGCCGCCGAAGCGGGACAGTAGGCCGCAACCTCGCTCCATCCCCACCGACCAAAGCCTGGCACCAAGTTGCCAAGGCCAGTGCGCGTCTCGCGGGCCAAGGGACCACAGGGACCGAGAACACAGGGCTCATTCCGCCCGGTCCCTTCCGTCCCTTTCCCTCAACAAACGAGTCGGAGTCGTGGCCGGGGCCCCGTGGGATCGAGTCAGCTGAGCAGGTGTTGCCGGAGCCAGGGGATGGCGACGGTGCCTTTGTAGTAGTGATTGGGCACGTCCACGTTGCAGGCGAGAAGGTATTCGGCAAGGGTGAGGCCGTGGGGCAGGGGCTTGCCGTCGGCGATCCGGGCGGCGGGATCGGCGAAAGCGGGGTACTGGTGGATCTCGAGGGCGTCGGTAGCGCCGGCCGTGGCGTAGGCTTGCTGCATTTTCCGGATGAGAGACCAGTGGCCCCCTTCGGTGAGAAGCAGCGGGGTGGGGGCCATGGCGGCGAGGAGTTCGTTGAGGTCGAACCAGAGCCAGAAGTTGGGAATGAGATGCCAGAGGGGAATGGTGTTGCGGATGCGACTGCCGTCATCACTGGGTCCGAGGTGCTGCTCTTCGATGATCTGGCTGGCGAGGTAGTCGTTGGAGACGACCGCGGCGAGACCGGGTTCGAGGACGCCGAGGACCATGGCGGGCTCGGTGCCGAGGGAGTGGGCGCTGAGGGCGATGCGGTCGGGACGGACGAAGGGGAGGGTGCGGGACCAGTCGAGGATGATATGCTTCTGGTAGGCGGAGAGCCCGACGTAGCTGCGCCCCATGGCGATGAGGTCCTGGCTGAGTTTGACGCGGCCGGCCCCGAGGGAGGACTGGCCGAGGGTCGCCGGTTGCTCGACGAGTTCGCCGGTCCCGGGGTTGTCCACGGCGATGGCGATCATGCCGGCGCAGACGACTTGGCGCGCCATGTCGTTCTTGTCCAGGTGAGGGCGGACTGGGTAGCCAGGCCAGGGCGCCTCTTCCCCGGCGAGCCATTCCTTGGGATGGGCAGAGCCGGGATAGCAGTGGACGACCGGGGCCGGATTGCTGGCATTAACTCCATCAGGAATGAGCATGAGAAACGGAACGACGCTGCCGGGCTCGGGGTAGCTTTCCCATTTCTCGATCCGATAGCCGTCGCGGGGTTCGCTCCAGAGCCGCTGTGGGACGGGCTGGGGCGGCGGCTCCGGGTAGCGCATGAGTTCGCGGAGCTTGGCGCGGACCCGTTCCTGCCAAGTGGCGAATTCGGCAGGCGGCAGCTCTGGATCGAAGGCCAGCCGGGGTGTGTGGTGCTGGATCAGATGCTGCTTGAAACCGAGGGAGCTCAGGAAACGCCCGTCGGGTCGGTCAGTCTGATAGTCCGTGCTCATTAGGTCTCTCCGAGATTGGGGCTATGCGGTCCACATGAAGCCAAGGCGGGCGAGGGCGTAGGGAGGGAGGGGGACGATGATCTCGTTGTCCTCCACGTCAAGTTCGTCCAGAGGGTTGCCCGCCAGGCTTTCGTCCCAGGCGGCCTGGACGGAGCGTGAGAGCCGGATGCGCCCCTGGATGGGAGTGGCCCCCGTGTTCTCCACGAGCAGGATTCCGCCGTCGGGAGCGGGCCGTATGGAGTGCAGGTGGAGGGTGTCCGGCGCAATGCGCAACTCTTCCTCGCGGTTTGGCACCAGAGCAGGCGTTTCAAGCAAGGTGGCGCGGAGTGATCCACTGCAGGCGATGGCTTGGGCGGGAGAGAGGGTGTCGGCGGCGAAGAGAAGAGAGAAGCGGAACTCGTCGCATATGTCCTGCCAGATGGGGCAGTCGGTATTGAGCAGGTTGTGGTAGATGAACGCGTAGATGGCGTTGCAGTCGGCAGCGAACGGCTGCCCGTCGCGCCATTCACCGGTGCGGATGCGGCCGAGGGAGACGATGGGCGCGTCGGGCACGGCGAGAACTGCGGTGCCGCCGTCGGCGTGGGCCCAGATGCAGGAGTTGGCGTAGAGTAGATCCTGCATGGCGCCGGGGGCGAGATCCCGGGCTGGATCGAGCCAGCCTGCGCCCTGGTCGAAGCCGAAGTCGCCTGGTCCGGCGAGGGGGAAGGCGATGTGGAGGGTTTCCTTGGCAGCGGTCTCGGGTTTGTCCACGCGGAGGGTGACATCTACTTGCGGGCGATGCCGGTAGAGTCGCACAGTGCGCCGGATGCGGATCGGGCCAGCCGGTCCGTCGAGACGTTCGTCCACGGTAAGCTCGCCGAAGACGGGGCCGAGGGGAGCGACGTGCACGCGTTCGGTGTGGACGGGGAGCGGCTGTCGTTCCCAGTCCTGGGCCATGCCTGCTTGGCGGGGACCAAAGCCGACGTTCCCGACCGTTTCATAGATGGTCGCGCCCAGGCCGGGGCTGGTGGGGTCGAGCCACTCGCGGCCGGTGGCGCGGTCCCGGAGGGAGTGGATGGCCCCGGAGTCGGGGTCGAAGCCCAATTCCAGCCAGTCGGAACGCAACCCCGGTCCCTCAGGCTGCGGCGGGGCGGAGCCAAATTGGGGATGGAGCCAGCGCATCCCGAAGGCCGGAGTCTCGGGGGGCACGAAGACGTAGCGGCGATTGCCGGTCTGTTGGATTGGGATGTCGTTGCCTTGTTCGTCCTGGAGCCCGCAGAGAGTGGGGCCGCCACGCCCGGTATAGAGCTCCACGGGGCCGGACATGGGGAACGGACACTCGTTCGCCACGACCACACTGGGGGCATTGGCCCCGGCGCTGGCGGCGGCGTGGAAGGTGGACCGTGCCGTCCGTTGGGCGAGGGCCAGAGCCTGGTCGGCATATTGGCGCTTGCTGGCCCAGGATCGGCGATAGCGGTCGAACTCGGGGGCGCGGCAGTCACCGTCCTTTCCGAATACCTTGTCCCAGCCCCATTCGCTTAGCCCGCAGGTGTGGTCGATGTAGAGCTGGAGCTGTTCCCGGCAGTCGCCCACGGTCTTCAGAACTGGCGGTTCTCCGGCGGCGAGTGTGTGCCACGCCTCGGCTGCGCGCAGTGTGCGCTGGGCGTTACGGAAGGTCTTGAGCCCGCTGGGGGCGGGATTGGCGCGCAGGTTCCAGGGATCGGTGAGAGCGCCTTGGACCACTGGGATGGCATCGCCATGGGTCCGTTCCATGTGCTGGAAGAAGGAGGTGGGCGTGGCCAAGGAGAAGGCGGGTAGATCGGGCTGCGCATTCAGCTGCCGGATCAGGTCCACGAGCCCGTCGTCCGGGCCGCGATTGTCGCCACCATACTGGAGAAGGAGTTCGGGATACGGGTAGTCCTCCTCTACCAGCCGCTCCTCGAAGGCGGTGAACTGACTGCGGGCATCGGCCACCGCAGGTGCATCGTCGAGGTCCAGTTCCACGCCGCGGCTCTCGCGTCCCGCCAGGGCCTTGGCATAGGGGTTGATGAGGAACAAGCCGGCTTGGCCGTAGACGGCGGCGAGGTTGGCCATGTCCTGGGGGGTGAGGGTGCGGTCAATGCCCAGGTTCCAGATAAGTACCCGGCCGCCTGCCTTGTCCTCCAGATAGAACAGATGGGGCAAATTGGCCCAAGGGAGGTGGACCTGGAAGGCCCCGACTCCGGCCACCAGGTAGGGCACGCCCAGTTCGGCCATGATCGAGGGCAGGCGTCCCGCGTAGCCACCGATGTCATCGATCATCCCGCAGCGCACGGCGAATCCCTCGCTTCGACCGAGTTGTGCGGCGTAGCCGAGGCAGTCGATCAGATCGTCGGCGGAACCGAGCTCCGTGAGTGGCTGGGTGAGGAAAGCCTGAAGCTCGAGCCAACCTGCGCGCAAGGCGGCAAGCAGTTCCTGGCGTTGGGGGCGCGGGCGGCAGGCGAGGAAGTCCCGCACTAGCCAGGCCGACTCGATGGTCCAATAGAACCGTTCCTCTTCGGGGCGACCCGCGTTGTTTCGGCAGAGAGCCAGCGCCCGGTCCAGGTGGCTCAAGTGCTGATCCAGAACTTCACTGGCGAGGTCGGTGTAGCCGATGTCCATGTGGGTGTGATGGACCAGAGTGACGCGTTGCAGGGAAGGTCGCATGGGGCTCTCCGGGTTCACTCGCGCATTCGGTTGGTGGAAGGAACATACCGACCTATGCGGCCGGAGCAACCCGGCTTTGAAAGCGTCTTCGCAGGCGTATATTGCAGACTCCCAAGCCCGTCCGCCGCATGCCGCTTTCCCAACTGCCGTCGGCCTGGATACCAGATGAGCGAAGTCACGCCCGCAGCCCCCGTCGTGGAGATGAAGTCCATCACCAAGGACTTTCCCAGCGTGCGTGCCCTGGACGACGTGAGCATTGCCTTCCGCCCCGGCGAGGTCCATGGCCTGATCGGCGAGAACGGCGCAGGCAAGTCCACTTTGGTGCGGATTCTCTGTGGCGTGAAGGTGCTGACCACCGGTGAGCTTCTGCTGCGGGGCGAACCCGTGCGGATCAGCGGTCCGGCGGATGCCCAGCGCCGCGGCATTTCCATGATCCACCAGGAACTGAACGTGGTGGACGAGTTGTCCGTGGCCGAGAACATCATGCTGGGACACGAGCCCAGCAGAGGGGGGCTGATCCGGCGCGCCGAGATGGGTGCCAAGGCCGCCGAACTGCTAGAGGGCATCGGTTGTGCGATCGACCCCTGGCGGCTGATCAAGCACCTGTCCATCGCTGAGCAGCAGATGGTGGAGATCGCCAAGGCCCTGTCGCACCAGGCCGACGTGCTGATCATGGACGAGCCCACGGCAGTGCTCACACAGCGGGAAGTCGCCTTGCTGATGAAGTTGATCCGCGATCTGCGCGAGCGCGGCGTGGCGGTCATCTATATCTCCCACATCCTGCCTGAGGTCCTGGATATCTGCGACCGGGTGACGGTTTTGCGGGATGGCGCTGTGGTGCACCGGCTGGATTCCCTGGCGGGCGTGACCGAACACGATCTGGCCAACATGATGGTTGGTCGGGAGATGAGCGACCAGTTCCCCCCCCGCCCCGAAGCTGGGAGCGAAGTCGTGTTTGAAGCCCAGGACATCACGGTTCCCGGCCGGGTGAACGGAGCCAGCTTTGCCGTCCACAAGGGCGAGATCTTCGGCTTTGCCGGGCTGATCGGCGCTGGGCGCACTGAGTTGGGGGAGGCCATTGCCGGTCTGCGCCATCGGACCGCCGGCACGGTCAGGATCGAGGGCGAGGAAGTGGTTGCCCGCACGCCGCGCGAGGCGAACCTGCAGGGCATCGCCTATCTCTCCGAGGACCGTCGAGGCACCGGGCTGCTGATGGGAATGGATGTCACGGCCAACACCACGCTTCCCGCCCTGCGCGATTTCAGCCGAGTGCTGCTCAACTCTGCCGCCGAGCGCGCGGCGACCGAACGCCATATCCGCAATCTTCGCACCAAGATCGGGCGGCTCTCCGAGGATGTTGGCACGCTCAGCGGCGGCAACCAACAGAAAGTGGCCTTGGCCAAGTGGCTCGAAACCAAGCCGAAGGTCCTGATCCTCGACGAACCGACCCGAGGCATCGATGTGGGAGCGAAGGCCGAGATCTACCGACTGATCCACGAGCTGACTGTGCAAGGCATGATCTGCCTTGTCATCTCCTCCGAAATGAACGAGCTACTTGGCCTCTGCCACCGCATTGCCGTCATGCGTGACGGCAATCTGCGCGGCGTGCTGGACGGCACGACCGCGACCGACCGCGAGGTCATGCGCATGGCTGCTGGCGTCGAAGAAACGGGTGTACCTGCATGAGTCTACGCGATCGCATTTCCGGCCTGCACCGCAAGTGGGCCACACTGCCGCCCTGGGCCGGTTCGCTGGCTGCCTTGGTGATTCTGGCGACCGTGACGGCCATACTGAGTGACACCTTCCGGACGCCGGAGAACATCTTCAATGTTCTCCGCCAGTGGTCCTTCGTGGGGATCATCGCCTTGGGCATGACGTTTGTGATCATCCTCGGCGGGATCGACCTCTCCGTGGGATCGCTTATTGCCTTTTCGGGTGGCCTGGGGGTGCTGGCGATGAACACGGTCATCAACGCCCCGGAACTGATTGCGGCCTACGACCAGGCCCTGAACGCAGCGGCGGCCAAAGCACCGATGGTCCAGTTCCCCTGCAGCGGCTTTCGGTACGGGCTTGCGAAGCTCTTCTCCACCATGGGACTGGCAGGCAGCGAGGCCGGAGGCGTGGCCGTCGCTTTCGTGCTGATTGTCCTTGCCGCAACGTTGGCGGGCTGGCTGACTGGTCTGTTGGTGACCAAGGGTAAGCTGGCCCCGTTCATCGCCACCTTGGGCGGACTGGCAGCGTACCGTTCCCTCTCGCTGGCCATGGCCGACGGCGGCGAGTACCGCAGTGGCAGTGCTAGCATGTTCAAGGCCATCGGCACGGGAGGGATTCCCATTCCGGGAACGAATGTGGCTCCCATGGCCCCGCAACCAGTCCCGCTGCTGATTCCCTGGCCTGTCCTTGTTTTCGTCCTTCTCGCCATTCTGGCGCATGTACTGCTGACGCGCACGCGTTACGGACGCTACGTGGTGTCGATTGGCTGCAACGAACGGGCGGCTGTCTACTCTGGCGTGAACGTCAGTCGCATAAAGCTGCTGACTTACGTTCTCATTGGCCTCCTCACCGGTATCGCCGCCATCCTGCTCTCCTCCCGCATGAACTCCGTCAGCAGTTCTGGAACGGGCCTCTACTACGAGTTGGATGTCATCGCGGCGGTAGTGATCGGCGGCACGCGGATGAGCGGTGGCAAGGGCACGATCATCGGTACGGTGGTTGGGGTGTTGATTCTCGGTGTGGTCGGCAACATGCTGAACCTGCTGCAGGTCTCTACCTACCTGCAGGGCTTGGTGAAGGGCCTGATCATTGTTGGTGCCGTGCTGTTACAGCGCAGCTCGACGGAAGAGGAATAGCGCGCAGGGCGGATTCCCTGCGTTCACAATTCGGTTGGGGGTACTCCCGATCCTGTTCCAGTTGGTCAAGCAAGGAGGAAGGAAGATGAGAGGGTACGCAAGGCTGATTTGGGGTGCGTTGTTCGGCATGGTGGCTGCGGGGGCTCTGGCTCAACCCGTGGAGAGGATCGAGAAGGCGACCGTCGCGCACGTGTTGCCGCGCGTCAAGATCGGAGTCTCCGTGCCTGCCGCCGACCATGGTTGGGCGGCAGCTCTCGGATGGTGGGCCAAGCGGGCGATGCCCCTGTACCCAAATGTGGAGTGGGTATACGCCGCTGCTGCGCGGCCCGACAAGCAGATTGCCGACATCCGGGACATGATGGCGAAGAAGGTGGATGGCCTGGTGGTGATGGCCACCGAGGCAGGCCCCCTGACGGAGGTGGTCGCGGCGGCACGCAAGCAGGGCGTCCTTGTGGTCAATGTGGACCGCGGCTTGCTGTGGCCTGCCGCAGACATCTTCATCCAGTGCGACAATGAGGCATTTGGGCGCAAGTCGGCTGAGTTCATGGTGAGGAAGCTGCAGGGGAAGGGGAGCATTGTCATTCTGCGCGGCGTCCCCTGCGGGTTGGACACGATCCGTTACGAAGCTGCCATGACGGTCTTTGCCAAGACGGACATTGAGGTGCTTGGCGTCCTGCCTGGCATGTGGAACCGCAGGAAGGCCACGGAGTGCATGGCGGCTCTGCTCGCCAAGCATGGCCGGATTGATGCCGTGTGGGCCGCCGATGACGAGATGGCACTCGGCTGCGAGCAGGCGATCCGTCAGGCGGGACGGCAGAGAGAGATGTGGATTCTAGGCGGGGCCTGCCAGAAGGACGTCGTGAAGCGGATCGTTGACCGGGATCCTATGTACCCCGCCAACATCACCTATCCGCCCAGCATGGTCGCCACCGGTATGCACCTTGCCGTGGCCTCGCTGCAGAATGCGAACCGGGGGAAGATCAAGCCGTTCATCCCCAAGCACATGGTTATCGATTGCGAGGTGGTGGTGCCGGAGAACGCCCGCGACTACTACGTCCCTGATTCCCCCTACTGACGCCGTTGCTCTGAGCAAAGCGGGGAGAGCAGGGGACTGTCAAGCCTGTCGTTCGCGTGTATGGTATGCCATCGTGATCTCCCTCCCTGCGCCCCCCATATCCGTTAACACGAGGTAATGACACATGAAACGTCTCCTGAGACTCGCTGGTTTCGCGGTTTTGGCAATGGGCATGACGACTCTGGTTGGTTGCGGGCCGAAGAATGAAGACGTGGCGGCCGCAGGCCCCCACGATTCGGGGATCCGTGTCAAGATCGGGGTCTCCGTGCCGGCTGCGGACCATGGCTGGACAGCTGGCGTCGGCTGGTGGGCTGAACGCGCGAAGGCCATGTATCCCAACGTGGAATGGGTCTATCAGACCGCTGGGACACCAGGCAAACAGATCAGCGACATCGAGGACATGATGGCACAGAAGGTCCAGGCGCTGGTGATTCTGGCTACCGAGAGCGGCCCGCTGACCGATGTGGCCGAGCGTGCTCACGAACGCGGCATCTATATCGTGAACGTGGACCGTGGGTTCACGAAGCAAGGAATCGCCGACGTCTTCCTGGAGGGCGACAACGAGGCGTTCGGGCGAAAATCTGCCGAGTATATGGCCAAGAAACTTGGCAAGGGCAAGAAGATCGTGATCTTGCGCGGCATCCCCTGCACCGTCGACACGGCCCGCTTCGAAGCGGCCATGAAGGTCTTCAACCAAGAAGGCATCGAGGTGCTGGGCAGTCTGCCGGGCATGTGGAATCAGGAGAAGAGCCTGGCCTGCATGCAGACCTTCCTGAGTCAGTACAAGCACATCGACGCGGTCTGGGCCTCTGATGACGACATGGCCCTCGGCTGCGAGAAAGCCATTCGCGAAGCGGGTCGGGCGGACGAGATGTGGATTCTCGGCGGCGCTGGCATGAAGGACATCATCAAGAAGGTCATGGACAAGGATCCCATGTATCCCGCCGATATCACCTACCCGCCCAGCATGATTGCCACGGGCATCCATCTGGCGGTTGCCTCGATGCGCGACGGCAACCAGAAGGCGGTCAGTGAGTTCATGCCCAAGCACATTGTGATGGACGTGGAGATGGTCACGCCCGAGAACGCGAAGAACTACTACTTCCCCAAGTCGGTGTACTAAGGCCGTTTCTCTCCTGCTTCCCTCGCCCCGCCGGGCGTTCTACCTGGCGGGGCGTTTGTTTCTGTGGGCGGTGACGCGCCGACTCCGTCGTGGATGGGGAGAGGGAATGGACGACATGGACCTGCCTGCGGCACATGGACGACATGGCCGATGGACGGTATGGACGGGGACGGGGGTGCAGGGCATCTGGCAGCCAGACGATGGCTCCGGCCATCGTCCATGTCGAGCTCTGGCGCGTAGGCGACAGCGAACACCCGTTGCGCCAGTGGAACTGTGGCGCCCGGGAAAGGTGTGCGTTTGCGGCGGGCTTCTCCGGGACAGGGCTCTGTTCCCTCGCGGAGGAGCTACTCCAGGGCCTTGAGTTGCAGGCCCTGGACGTCGATGACGGGGCGGGACCAACCGGGGACATCGATCTGTTCCCCGTAGAGGCGGACCTCCCGCAGTTCCCACTGGGTAAGGGGAATCCGGGTGCTCCGCAGGTAGCAGATCGGGTAGCAGAGGGTGCCCTCCCGACGATAGAGAATATGCGACGCCTCGGGGACCGCCTGTTGTTTGAGGGAGAAGAGCACGCCTTCTTGCCAGCTCCGCTCCGGCCTGACCGGTCTGGCCGGATCCATGGGAACGACGACAGGAGACTCTGGCACTGGCGCAGCGGCTGGCGGGTCCGGCGAGGGTACGAGCACATGCTCAGGTGGCACGTCCGGCTGCTTGCTGGCGTCCGTTTCTGTCGGCACAGGCTCGGGATCGGCCGCTTTCGGGGGGCGCGTGGCCTTGGCGACAAAGGACGGGACCTCGTACTTGGGCTTGCGGAGAGCTGGCCGGGGAACAGTCGGTGCCTCCATGGTGCGAAGGGGAGGCTTGTACGTCTCCTCGCCGGGTGTATCGAGTTCCGGTACCGGGTCGGTTTTGCTGGCGACCAGGATGGGGGCTTCGAGCTTGGGCGTCTCAATGACCTCTGCGGGCTTGTGCTCTGGAACCGCCTCGGGCTTCGGTTTGGCGACCACCGCCACGGGCATCTTGGCGGGTTCGGGCTTGGGCTCTGGCTGCTCGACGATCTCGACGACCTTCTTTGGTACCGGCACCACAACCGGCTTCTTGGGTTCCGGCTTCTCGACGATCTCGACGACCTTGGGTTTGGGGGCCACGACCGGTTTCTTGGGTTCTGGCTTCTCGACGATTTCGACGACCTTCTTTGGCACCGGCGCCACAATCGGTTTCTTGGGCTCGGGCTTCTCG
>JABGQJ010000579.1 GCA_018648945.1 Victivallales bacterium | reverse complement strand
CCGGGGAGACTCGTCTCGCCGGACCCCACGTGAGTGCGTTGGGGAGCGTAGTACCGCTCCCCAACGCGACCGCCGCCTCGCTCAACGACCGAGAGAGACCTCCACGCGTAACTGAGCCATTACCGGGGAGCGGCTTTCCCAACCCCGCTCTTGAGAACCAGTCTGATTCGCCCGATTCCCCTCCCTCTCCACCCCTACTATTCCATCATTCCCGCCCTTCCCTCAACTATGCCCCCACTTGCCCCGCTTGCCCGATTTCCGGTGTGCGGACTGGACAGGGCGGCGGGTTGGGGCAAAGTGGTGCAAACTCCTTGTCTTGGGATAGCTGCTTGCATGGTCTGTGCTCGAAGACTGGTCGTTGGGTTTCTCATTCTGGTTGCGGGGATCGTCGGGGGCGAGGAGCCTGCGTCGGCCCCCGGCGCGCCGTTTGTGGTGCGCATGGGCTTCCGGGTGGCGGCGGATGCCCGGCGCGAGGAGCCTTTGCTCCTGCGGACGGGGAGCAAGCAAGCCGGGTTCACGGTGGAGGTATCGACTCGTGGCGTGGCAGTGTGGACTCCGCAGGGGAAGCACGGCCGCTGGAAAGGACGCGTGCCGGCTGGGGAACACGAACTGATCCTGCGGGCCCGGCCCGATTCGGTGTGCGTGGTCCTGGATGGGGAACGGCGGTTGAGTCTGCCGGCCGCGCCGCCGCCGGGGCGGACGCAGGCGGCGGTCAAGTCGGGAAAGGGGATCGTGCCAATAGCGCGGCCCCGCGTGCAGCGATTGGGCGAGATCCACTTCGCCGATGACTTCGCGCGCGGGCCGAATGCCGTGTCGCTATGGGAGACCACAGGTGGCCATTTCGCCCTGAATGCGAGCCGGACACCAGGCGCAAGCCAGGGAGCCTTCGATTTCTGGGGCGTGGCGCCAGGAAGCCGGGGACTGGCTGTGGCCAAGGGGTCCCATTGGTTCTGGAACGATTGCGAGGTGGCGGTCTCGGGCCGAGGGTCGGCAGACTCCGCGTGGGGCTTGGTCACGGGCTATCGAGATGCCAAGAACTGGCGTGCAGTGGTGGTCGATCCCCGGTTGCACGTCGTGCGGGTCATGGCGAAGGAGAATGGCAAGGAACGGATTCTGCACAGCGAGGATCTGCCCGTGCAGGCGGGGCAGTGGTATCGGTTGACCGTGGCCTTGCACGATGGTTGGGGGGCGGCGTTTCTCAATGGGCACCGGCTCCTGGCCGGGGAGGACTCACGACTGACGGGCGGCCGGATCGGGCTCCTGGTCGAGACCTCCGCCGGGGGGACGGCGGGGGCGGGTTTCGACGACTTGGTCGTGCGTTCGCTCGACTCCCCGGGGCGGGGTTGGGTGCCGCCGCGTCCCTTTGGGCCAAGCGAGACCAGTTGGGCTGACTTCTCGCAGAAGGACTTCTCAGCGGATCAGTTCATGACGCAGTGGGCGCACCCGCGCGCGATCTGGGACGAGAAAACCGAAGGGCTGGATTGGTTTCGTACCCGCTTCTTCCACGATGCGCGTTTTGTGTGGAAACGGAGCAGTGGCCAACGCATTGCCTACCCCTTGCAGGTTGCGCTGTTCGCCGAGACCGGCAAGCCGGACTCGGGCTATCGTCTGGTGTTGGACGCGAAGCAGGTTGCGCTCTTCCGAGCGGGCAAACAGGTGGGCAGTGCCCCTCATTCCCTGCCGCGGGTCGGGAGCCTGGACTTCTCGGCCGTCGCGGGGCAGATCCGGATCCTGCTGGATGGCAAGGAGGCCGTTTCGTGGCGCGATCCGGCACCGCTGACCAGTGGTCGGGTGGGCGCGAAACTGGGGCGCACCTATGGTCTGAATGTGGGGCGGGCCGACTGGCGAGACACCGCCCGGGTGGAGTCCAGCCACCGGATTGACTACGGCTTCGACCGCGCGCCCGTGGCCTGGGAGTCCCCGGATGCAGTCTGGCGCGCGACGCATCGCTGGGCCTGCGTGCCCAAGTGGTCGTTCTTCGGTGGTCGCGGCGGGCTGGCGGGCAACGGGGCGGAGAGTGCCAATGCCACGCTCTGGAACCTGCGCCAGTTCAAGGGCGACTTCGACCTGGAGCTGTTCGTTGCCCCGATGGAGGGCACCCCCCAACGCGTGCACTTCGCCAGCCCCACCAACATCAACGTGGTGTTCGGGGCCACGGGCACAGACTATGACTCGGGATACCTGCTGAACTTCGGGCTCTACGATACGCCAACCCGGCTGTTCCGGGCCGGCAAGGAAATCGCGAAGTGGGACGGCCGCGTGGATCCCGACTTGAGGCGGCACGCGATGCCCCTGTACCACAAGGTGACCCGCGTCTGGCAGCAGATTCGCGTCCAGCGGCGCGGCTCGCGCATCCTGGTTGATGTGGCCAAACACAGCGACCGGGCCGGGTTCCTGGGCATGGAGCGGGTCTTCGATCTTCAGGACTCGGCACCGTTGAACGGCGAGCGTCTCGGTATCTGGAGCCATGGTCCTAACGGCTTGGCCCTGGCCCGGGCGACGGTGTCTTTTGCGGAATCTCCCGGCGCGATCCCGCTGATCGTGCCCAAGGCGCCGCCGCGCGCCCCTGGCGGCCCGAAACAGGCGCGCACGGCAGTGAATCGCGTCTCGGGCGGAGCCCGTCCGCTCTGGCTGGGGGATCTGCCCGGGGACCTGGCGAAGACCGGCATGCTGGCGTGCCCGATTCGGATCTCGCCCGACCAACACGCGAGCCTATTCGTGCATCTGCGTGGGCAGGTGGCCGAGGTGGTTCTGACTGGTCCCATGGGCGGGCGGGAGACCACGGTTCTGCTCGGTCGCGGCCTGCCCGATACGTACCGCCCAGGCACGTGGGCGAAGCTGAGCTTCGATCTCGGGACAGCCCTGCGGAAGCACTTCCCGGATGGGCCTCTGATCCCAACTGCCATCGGCTTCGATAGCCCCTACACGAGCTTTGCGGAGATCGCCGGGTTGGGTGCGAACCGGACCGGGGGCTATCTCCAGGTTGGTGACGTGGCATGGCGCGCCGGCACGCAGGACGTGAAGCCAGAGCAGGCTCTGGTGCTGCATGTCGGGGAGGTGGAGCCCAACCGCCCGGAATGGTCTACGTTTGGCGGCAGCGATGGCGCGGCCGTACACCGCGAGGCAGACGGCAGCATTCGCCTGCTCAATCGCCGGGTCGGTGGCCCGGCGGGGGCGAGCATGTCCTGGGTCCCATTTGCGGTGGCAGCATTTCCTCGCTTGGTGTTCGAGTACCGGCTTCCCGAGAGCGTGGAGGTGAACCTGTTAGTCGAGGCCAACGGCCGGCGCTTCGAGATCCAGGCGACCGGCATGGACCACACCTGGCCGGTGGTGGGCAGGATCCCCAACTTCCAGGCCGATGGCACCTGGCACCGGGCTGAGGTGGATTTGCGGGCGATGCTTGCGCGTCGCGTCCGGCAGAACGGCCCCATCGTCGTCAACGGCCTGCTCTGGGCAGACACCAAGCGTATGAGCACGCCGCGTACCGCCTATTGGTTCCGCAACGTCGCGTTGGTGCCCGCAGTCGATCCGGCCAAGGGATTGGGCATCAAGCTGAGCTCCGGAGCAGACGGCGGCCCGATTCAGGCGATTGCTCACGTTCTGGACAGCAAGCCCACCACAGTGCCAGCGGCGAAAGCCACCGGCAAGGGGGGGACGCTGCACATCGCCGGCAACACCAAGGCGACCTTCCTGCATGTGCGAGCGCAGTTTGCGGACGGGAGTTGGGGCGAGCCCCTGCACCTGCCGCTGGTTTCCACCCCGGTATCTTCCGCGGCGGCGAGCTACCGGCCCCCGGCGCGCAAGGCCCCGGCCCCCGGTGCGCCGCTCCTCGCACCTCGGGTGACCTACATTCCATCCGACCGCCTCTGCTTCAATGACTTTGAACTGGGCGAGACCCCGGACACCTATGGCGAAGCCGCGCTGGGGGAGTTCCGCATCCGGCGCGGGGCCTGGGTGGAGCCGGTCACGACCGCCATCGGTTCGCGCTGCGTCCAGTTCACCAACCTGGCCCCGAGCTCGTTCTTCTCCGCCTATTTCCGCACCAGTCCCTGGAACCTGGAACGTTGGCCGCGAGTGGCCTTCGACTACCGGTTCGAACAACGTGGCTGCAACCTGAACCTTTCGCTGCTCATCAACGAGGGGATGACCATCGTCGAGTGGACCGGCCCGAACGGACGGCACAACTACTTCTCCGAGGCGGTGGTGGGTTCCCTGCCCGAGGCCAAGCAGGATGGCAGGTGGCACCGGGTCGAGTTCGATCTGCGCCGGATGGTGTATGGCACCCGCTTCCCCGATGCGGCAAAGCGAGGGCTGGTGACTGCTTCCGAGCTTTCCTGCTGGGCCACCAACCGCAATGCCGGTGGGTACGTGAACCCCGCTGCCGCCCGCGTGCGGATCGACAACTTCACCATCTTCTCCCCGCGCGGCACTGCCCCCGAGTTTCGCTGGACCACCCCCGGACCGCCCCCCAAGGGCTATGCGACCGCACTGGACCACAGCCCAAACACCGTCCCGGTGGAAAAGACCGACACCGACCAACCCCGCCGCCAGTACCGCGACCTCGCGCCCGGCGAATGGTGGTTCCATGTCCGTGCCCAACACGCCGACGGTCGTTGGGGTCCCACCGGACATTTGAAGGTGGTCATCGAAGACTGAGACCCGCCCCTTAGCTGCCGTCTGCATATCCCAGAGAGCCCCGCCAATGAATCTTACCAACCGCGAGCGTTTCGTTCGGCTGATGCGTGGGCAGGCCGTGGACCGAGTGCCGTTCTTCCCGTGTTTCGGGCCGTGGCCGGAGACGCTCGAACGGTGGCACCGGGAGGGGCTACGCGCAGATGGCAACTGGCTGGAGATCTGTGGCTTCGACGGGGATCTGCGCCGCCGCCATCCGGTCAACGCCTTCCTCTGTCCTGGCATCGAGCCGCGGGTCCTGGCGGACGAAGGCGAGACCCAGATCGTGATCGACTCCTTCGGCATCCGCCAACGGCAGCGCAAGGACCGGGGCTCCATGCCTGAGTTCCTCTCGTTCCCGGTCTCGAATCGGGATGACTGGGAGAGGATCAAGCCACGCTTCCAGGCGGACACCCCAGAGCGTTTGCCG
>JABGQJ010000578.1 GCA_018648945.1 Victivallales bacterium | reverse complement strand
GGAAGAGGGAGTTCTTCACGGTGGCCAGTCGGGTCGAGGACGTGGACCTCGGCGACCCGGCGAGCTTCACGCGGGCCGAACTGGAAGGGGCGCGACAGGCGCGGCATTGGGTGCGCTTCCTGCGCGAATACGTGCCCGGGTTCGGCGACTGCCGGTTGGTGGCCACGCCGCATCAGATCGGCGTGCGCGAGACAAATCACCTGGTTGGTGACCATGTCCTGACCGGAGAGGATCTACTGGTGGGGCGTACGTTCCCGGACACCATCGCCTGCGGGGCCTATCACATCGACGTCCATTCGCCGGACCACGCGGGGCTGGAGACCGCGCGCCCGCCGCGTTACCAGATCCCCTACCGCAGCCTCTTGCCGAGGGATGCGGAGCGGGTATTGGTGGCGGGCCGCTGCATCTCGGCGACGCACGAGGCGATGGCCTCGACCCGAGTCATCCCGATCTCCATGGCCATTGGCCAGGCGGCAGGGGTGGCTGCGGCGCTCGCTTGCGCCGAGGGAATCCCTCCCCGGCAGATCGCGGTGGCGCGTCTGCAGGAATGTCTGCGGGAGCAAGGGGCGATTCTGGGCTAGCCTGATCTATCCATGAACCATCTACTGCAACCCTCTATCGCGCGCAATCCCAGAGTCTTGCGCCCAACGCCGATCTTGACGTATCTCGATACGCCTGCGTCCGACTTGTGTGCACAAAGCACTGGTCTCACGTGCGCTAGCGGCTTTCGTGACGATGTGCATGAATAGGTCAGGCTAGTTGGTCTGGTCCAGACGCAGTGGCGCGAGTCCGGGCACGTACTTGCAGGCTTCCTGCAAGGCGTCGCCGTATTGACCATAGACCATGGCCATGTGGTGGATGAACGGGCCCTCCATCAGGGTCCGTTCCCAGTGTGGCCAGTTGTCCACTTCCACCCAGCAGTAGTTGTTCTGGGTGGCGGGGCCGTCGCAGGTGGAGGCCTGCCCGATAGCCAGCTGGTACCCGTCCCCAGCACCATCGAAGCGGGCCATGGTCACCGCTCCGGAGCGCAGCCGGAAATGGGTCATGCCCGAGAGCGGGCTGGGCAGGATCCAGTGATTGCCGATGCGCAGCGGGTCCGCCGGATCGCGCATGCTCAGGGGGGCGCCGGCGTGCCATACGCAGCCGGCGTTGTCGTTCTCGGGGTGGCGGACAACGAACTCCGAAAGGAAGGCAGGGCTGGCACCGAGGGCGGCGCGCTGGGCCATGATGTTGCTGATAGCCCCGTGGATATCGGACTCGTAGGCGATGGTCAGTCGGTCGCCTACCGCAGACTCTGCATAGCAGCAATAGGCCCCCATGGCATCGACCAGCGAGGTGAACTCCTGGACGGCCAAGGCATCCAGGCCGTGTTCCTCGCCCAAGGCCAGCATCTGGTCACGCATGGCCAGGACCTGGAGCATGGGGCTGTCGTCGTCGAAGCCGGTGACCTGAGCTGTCGCGCGGAGTTCGGCGAGTTCTCTTTCGTAGCCTGCGCGGCCCCGTTGCGCGCGGTCCTTGGCATGGGCGATGAAGTCCACCAGATCGAGGGGCAGGACCTGCACGTTGAACTGTTCCAGCAGTTCGCGCTCGTTGATGATGGTGGTCCAGAAGAAGTCGATGCGCTGGCCTAAGTGGCCGATGATGATGCCGTTGCGCAGGGCGCTGGCGGCGTGGGCGGCACGGAGGAACATATCGACGCCCTTGGCGAAGGGGGGATCGTCGAGTCGGCAGTTCTCGATGTAGGTGAAGGGCACGCCGAGCTTGCCGAGGACATTGCTGGAGGCAAACAGGCCGCAGAGGGAGTCGCGCAGGCGGGTGCCATCTGCCAGGGGGGCTTCATCGCGGGGCCCCCAGAGCAGCACGGGCACCCCAAGCTTGCGGGCAATCATGCCCACGGCACCCTCGGTGCCGAAGTTGCAGTGGGGTACGAAGAGCGCATCCACGCCAGCCGTGCGGAAAAGTTCCACCACCGCGCTCACATGGCCCTGGTCCTTGACCAGGCCATCCTCAAGCAGGCCCTCCAGGTCGATGAAGGGAATCTGCCAGGACAGAAGCCGGGCACGGATCTCATCCTTCAGGCGGATGGCGTCCTCGTTGCTGAAGACGAATTTGCCGATCGGGCAGAGCCCAAGCAGAGGGGCATTCACGATGGGACTCCCGTTGGTTGGGGACTCGATGTGGAACACGGAAGCGGGAATTCAGGATTCAGGGGACGGGAAATGGGGGACAAAGCCCGGAGATCCGGCATTCCTATCTGCCGTTCGCCGCTGTCAGCCGAGGCCCCCCAGGCGATCCACGTCCTCATCGCGGCCGATGACGACTAGGGCGTCGCCCTCCTGGAAGGGATCGTCGTTTGGGGACACGTTCAGCGTCATGCGTCGTTCGCGCCCCTCGCCGGGGATGCGTTGCACGCCGATGACATTGACGCGATAGCGGCGGCGGACCTCAAGCTGGCCGAGAGTCTTGCCCACGAAACTGGCGGGAACGGGAAGCTCGGCCACGCATACATCCTCCGCCAGGGGAAGGACCTCGCGCAGGCCCGGCCTGGCCAGTTGGTGGGCCAGCTTACGGGCCATATCTTCTTCGGGGTTCACCACTTCGTGGGCACCCACCTGCCGCAGGATGCGCGCGTGGAGGGGGGCCGTGGCCCGGGCGATGATGTGGGCCACGCCGAGCTGGCGGAGCAGAGCGGTGGTGAGGATGCTGTTCTCGATATGCTGGGTGCCGATGGCGTTGACGACGACCTCCATCTCGTCCACTTTCGCCTCCAGCAGGGCGTGCTCGTTGGTGGTGTCCAGCACGAGTGCCTGTGCCACTTCGTCCTTGATCTCATCCACCGGCTCGGGGGTATTGTCGATGGCCATTACTGAGAAGCCCCGCTGGGAAAGCGAGACGGCCAGTTGGCGCCCGAAAATGCCAAGCCCGATCACTGCGATCTGTCGTTTCATCCCGAAGTTCCTTGCTGTGCCATGGAGTGATGGGAACATAGCGCCCAAGGCGACGAAGGGAAGAAAGGAAACGCCCCTTGGTCCGGTGGAACCAAGGGGGGGCGGGGGATCGTCGGGAGGGAATCAGGCGCGTCGGCGGCGGCCAAAGGCGAAGCCAGCTGTGGCCAGCAGGGCTACCATCCCGGTGGCAGGCTCGGGCGTGGTGTCGCCCTAGCGGCACGCGACTGGCACCTGGCGTCTTCTGCCAGTTTCTCCCTCTACCCCACCATCACCCGGGCGGCCGGGTAGTCTACGGAGGTCCGTCGCCGCGGGCGCATCATGACCAGCAGCGTCAACGGCCCCACGCGGCCGATGAACATCAGCAGGATGACCACCGCCTTGCCGAGGCCGTTGAGCTTGCCGGTGGCGCCGATGGAGAGCCCGACCGTACCGAAGGCGGAGACGGTCTCGAAGAGGATTTCCGTCGTGGCGATGGGCTGGCTCAGCAGGAGGATGGTCGCTGCACAGACCACAGCGAGGCCGGACAGGCAGACCAGAGCCGTGGCCTTCCGCACCGTGGTCTCCTCGATCCGGCGCCCGAAAGCAACGACTTCCTCGCGACCGTTGAGGACGGAGCGAAGCAGGAGCACCAGGACGACCAGGGTCGTGACCTTGATTCCCCCTCCCGTTGAGCCCGGCGCCGCGCCGACGAACATGAGGAGATTCATGATCAGGTTGGAGGCCGGGGCGAACTGGCCGATATCGACGGTGTTGAAGCCGGCGGTGCGAGCGGTCACCGACTGGAACCAGGCGTTGACCAGGGAATCACGGGCGGACATGCCTGCGAGGGAGTGGTTCCGCTCGATAGCCAGGAAGAGGAGCGTCCCGCCCAGAGTGAGTACGGCACTGGTGACGAGAACGAGTTTCACGTGCGGTCCATAGCTTGCACGTCGGCTTCCGGGGAGGCGGAACAGCGTGTAGAGAACCCCGAACCCGAGCCCGCCGAGGGTGATCAGCACCGAGAGCGCCAGTGGGAAGAAGGGGATGTGGGCGAAGCCGACGAAGCTGTCCTGGAAGAGCGCGAAGCCCGCGTTGCAGAAGGCGCTGACGCTGTGGAACACGCCGTAGTAGAGGGACTTGAGCAGGCCATAGCCGCGATAGGCCCGAAAGCCGTAGGCCAGGGCCAGGGCCCCAGTGCACTCGATGGCGAGCGTGACCAACACAATGAAATAGAGCAGCCGCCGCGCCATGCGGTTGCGTTCTTCACCGATCATCTCGCCGACCGCAAACTCGCTGCGCAAGCCGACGCGGCGGCCAAGGGCCAGGGCGGCAAACACGGAAATGGTCATGATACCCAGGCCGCCGATCTGGATGAGGGTAAGCACGACCAGTTGCCCGAAATGGGAGAAGGCCGTGCCTGTGTCCACGACGATGAGGCCGGTGACGCAGGTGGCGCTGGTGGCGGTGAAGAAGGCGTTGATGGTCGACAGTCCCCGTTCCGCAGCGGTGGAAACGGGCAGCGTAAGCAGGAGCGTACCCACCAGGATCACCGCCGCGAAGCTGAGCACAAGCAGTTGTGCCGGGCTATCGGTGAGGTGGTGCCAGAGGGAGTCGAAGCCATAGCGCAGCCGCCAGCCCCGGAATGCCGCGAGGGCAAGGCGCATGGCCAGAATGGGCAGCGCGGCGTGTCGTCCCGTGGGCCAGACTAGGCAGATCAGGGCCAGGGCCGTGAGGGTATGCTCGGCTGCGGCGAAGGTGCGCGAAGGGATGGCGGGGCTGCCGAGGGCCATCAGCGAGGCCACGGCGAGGACCGCGAACATGGCCGCCGACGCCATGCCGACGCTGCCACAGAGCAGGCCGTATCCCGAGGCCAGGAAGGCGGCGGTGACCGTGCCGCCAGCGGTGAGGGCCGCGAAGGCGAGGCCGAGGCCCCCGGCCTCCGAGCCAGCGAGTTCCGGGGAGGGGGTTCGGAGCAGGCACTGGGAGGTCAGGAAGCTCCAGATAAACCCGGTCAGCCCGAGTCCCTTGTGGACTGGGAAGACGAGGATGTAGATGGGCACGAAGGCGAGGCAGAGGAGCCCGCGGGTGAAGGTCCCGGGGATGCGGCCCCGCCAGCCAGGGACAACGAATGCGGCAAGGAACACGACGAGGTAGGAGAGAGCCAGGACGAGGATCGCTGTCGG
>JABGQJ010000577.1 GCA_018648945.1 Victivallales bacterium | reverse complement strand
CGGCAAACCGTGCGGAGCCCGGCATCCGGCAGGCAGCCTTGGGCATCACTGCCAGATTGCTGCGCCCCTGGCTGCGTTTTTGCGCATTGCGGGGCCATATTGCGTACCACCGGACGAACAGACAGGATTCCGCTAGGAGCACGCAGATGACCCGCCACCTTGCCATCGCCACCGTCATTGCCTTGTCTACAATCGCCGTTGTCGCAAAGCCGCCTACCGTAACCGCCCTGCCTGCGGGGGGGGCGATAGCCATTGACGGCAAGCTCGACGAGCCGGCCTGGGAAGCCGGTGAGTGGTCCAGCGATTTCTCGTTTCTGGACATGCCGGAGCGAAAGCCCAAGGTGCAGACGTTCTTCAAGGTCCGTTTCGACAGCGAGGCAGTCTATTTCGGCATCCGTGCCCACGAACCCACGCCGGGCACCATGAAACTGGGCAGCCGAATTCGCGACCAGCACGTCTGGAACGATGACTGTGTCGAGATCATGCTCGACCCGACCGGAGAGCGCATCGAGTACTATCACATCATTGTCAATGGGCTCGGTACGGTCTACGATGCGCAAATGCGCCAGGGCGGCAACGTGCGAAGCGTCGAGTGGGACTGCAATGTCAAGACCGCCACGGCGATCGGGGACGACGTCTGGACCGCCGAGTTCCGACTGCCTCTGATCGAGTTGGGGCTGAACGCATCGTCGATCGGCAACTGGGCGCTGAACGTCACCCGCGCCCGGCGAACGCAGGGCATAGAGCTTTCATCCTACGCGCCGCTGACGGGCGGCTTCCATCAACCGTCCCTGTTTGCTGCACTTACCATGCGGGAAGGCGATTTCGGGCGCTTCCTCTGGGACATCAAGCCGCCATACGATGCGGAAGTCATGCCCGAGGGCGACGCGCTGGTCCATACCGCCAAGATCCATGTCCGCAACTCGGGTCCGGCATTCCGCTTCTTCCGAGTCCGGGGAACGCTCAGGGAATCTACCGGCGCATGGGTTACCGACGGGCTGGACAAGGGCCAGGCACGGGAGCTCACCATCCGCGTGCCCCTGAAGCAGCAGGGCAAACAGGTCTTCACACTCGAACTGGCCGACCGCAAGAGCGGCGCCCTCCTGTCGGTGCGCAAGTTCCAGGCCGACCTCTCCTACACTCCCATTCTCCTCGACGTGCGTCGGCCCTGGTACCGCAACAGCATCTATGCGACCGAGACAATCAACACCATCGAGTGTGTGGCAACCATCGCGCTACGCAAAGAGGAACTCGGGAAGCTGAGACTCCGGGCCGCACTGCACCCCGCAGGCCAAGACGGTGCCGCCGCTCCCGCGCTTGCCGAGCAGACCATTCCAGCAGTTCAGAAGAAGGTCAGCATCTCGCTGCCTATCCCGAAGCTGCCAGACGGCGCCTACGCTCTCCATGTCACTCTCGAAAACCGAGCCAGCGGCGCTCCCGCTCACTCGGTTACCACCACCATCCACAAGCTCCCGGCCGTGCCCGAGGAATGGCGCATCGACGAGCGCAATGTACTGCGCCATAACGGCGAGGAAGTCCTGCCGTTCGGCTGGTTCAGCATCCCGGCGGAAGCCATGGCGGAGAAGGGGCATGCCTACCGTCTCATGCAGGCGTACAGCACCCAGTACAAGCGCTCACGCGAGGCAGCACGCACGTACCTTGATACCATCACAGCCGCAGGCACCCATGTCACGGTCTATCCATACCCAAACAACGCGATGATGACTCCCTCGTCGGTGTGGGGCAAACCCCTGAGCGACGACGAGGCCGTGGCCCTGCGGAACCGCCTGAACGACATCAAGGACCACCCCGCAGTCTTTGCCTGGTACATGGCCGACGAACCGGAACTGCGCCCGGCCTTGCCCGAGCGCACGCGTGCCCTCTACCAAGTCTGCCAAGACACCGATCCATATCACCCCTGCATTATGCTCAACGACACGATCGCCGGCATCTTCAAGTACGTGGACGCGGGAGATATCCTCATGCCAGACCCCTATCCCTGCTTCATCCAAGGCGGACTGGCCGCACAACCGATCGAGAAGACCGGCAAGTTCATCAAGGCCTGCCAGGAGGCCAGCAAGGGGCGCAAAGCCATCTGGATTACCCCACAGGGGTTCAACTACGGCGACTACGGAAAGAAGAACCAACGCGGGCCCAATGTCACTGAACTGCGAAACCAGCTTTACCAGGCCGTCGCCTACGGTGCCAAGGGGTTCATTTGGTACACCCACAGCCACACCGCCAACTATCCCGATCTTGATCTCGGCATGCGCTGGCTTTCCTTTGAAGTCGCCGACCTCAAGCCCGCGATCCTCGCCAACCCGGCTGACAATGTCACCGTGAAGATCGACGCACCCCATCCCGAACACATCCACGTGTCCCCACGCCATGTGAACGGACATCTCACCATCTTTGCCGTGAACACAGCAACCACGCCTCAGGACGTGACCTTGACTCTGAGTGGAGCGGGTGTCGCGAAGCCGGGACCGTTCCGAGTGGTCTCCGAGGGTCGGGATGTGCTCGTCGCCTCGGGAACGGCGATCCGCGACCGCTTCGACACCTATCAGACCCATATCTACACCACCGACCCAGCGCCGACGCGCCGCTCCACGTTGACCGCGCTGCGTAGCCAAATCGCCAAAGCCAACGCCGCCCGCAAGCAACCGGGGAACCTCGCTTTCGAGGATGCCGGGACCACGGTGGCGGTCTCTTCCAAGGCGCGGTACGGCTCTACCCCCGACCGCGTGACCGACGGCATCCGCACCGGCATGCGCTGGCGCTCGGGTACGCAGGCAAAGGGAGGCGACTGGCTGGTGCTGCGCTGGCCTGCGCCACACCGCATCGGTCGCCTCGTCGTCTTCAGTAGCACGATCGCCAGCTGCGATATCCAGATCCCCGATGGCGGCGACTGGAAAAGCGTCGGCAAGGCAACCGCCATGACGGACGACCAGACGGAAATCACCTTCACGCCGGTCACCAGCGCCGCGGTGCGCGTCCTGGTCACCGGCCTGCGCCCCGAGCAGAAGATCGCCACCATCCGGGAAGTGGAGGCCTACGCGGAATGAGGAAGACCCAACGCACCGCCCTCGTCCTCGGTCTCGGACTGCTTCTGGTACAGCCTGGGATGGCCCAGCCCGCCAAAGCCCTGCGCGCCCGCTGGCGGTTCGACGCTGTGACCAACGGCATAGCTGTCGATGCCACCGGCAACGGCTTCGATGCCACGCATTTCAGCAAGGGTGACGCCGCTCCCGTCCTCGCGGATGGCATCCACGGCAAGGCAGTCGTGCTCGCCTCCAAGCACGAACAGGGGTTCACCGTCGCCAACTCCAAGGACCTGAACATGGCTGGCCCGTTCACGGTCATGGCCTGGGTCAAACCGGTCCGACGGAACGCGTCATTCGCCATTGCCTGCATGAAGGGCGACAAGAGTGGCGCTCCGCCGTGGCCCGGCTGGCGGCTCCGCTTCGCCTGGGCCCGCGCCAACTTCCAGATAGGTACCCCGGAAGGCACGGAGCCGGGGGTCTCATCGCCACAGTGGAGCGTGCCGCCAGGGTTCTGGAGTCACGTGACCGCCACCTGGGACGGCAAGAACCTGCGCCTCTACGTCAATGCCGTCGAGAAGGGGATCACGCCCTTCGACGGTACGGTCGCTCCTCAGATTCCCGCACGCCCGCTGGTTCTCGGCAACTACGTTGGACGCAAGGACGCCTATGCGTTCGACGGGGCCATCGACGACGTCCGCATCTACGCCACATGCCTCTCCGGCGACGATGTCTTCGCCGCCGCTTCCAGCGCCAATCCTGAGAACCCGGACTGACCTCGTCGTCGGCACGACCGAGGAGAGACGATGGTCATGCGCGCCATTTCCTGGCTCCTGCGACAAAGCCCCGCCTCGGGCGTATGGTTACAGACCTGAATGCTCTGCCACGGAGATGCGCCATGGTCCACGCGCCCCACTCACGATCCCGCCGCGCCCTGCTGAAGGCAAGCAGCGCCCTCGCCGCGCTCAGCTTCCTCCCGAGCCGAGCGGTCCGTGCGCAAGCCGCTACGCAACGGCCCAACGTGCTCTGGATCAGTACCGAGGACATCAGCCCCGATCTCGGCTGCTACGGCGACAGCTATGCGGTGACCCCGCATATCGACGAGTTCGCACGCGACGCCGTGCGCTACGACAATGCCTTCGCCCATATGGGCGTCTGCGCCCCCGCTCGCTCCGGGATCATCACCGGGATGTACCCCACCAGCATTGGCACGAATCATATGCGCTGCAAAGGCGTTCCGCCGGCCACGGCGCGCTGCTTCTCCGAGTACCTGCGGATCGGCGGGTACTTCTGCACCAACCAGAGCAAGACCGACTACCAATTCAACTCTCCCCCGACGGCCTGGAATCCAGGACGAGGTTGGCAGGGGCGACAGCCTGGCCAGCCCTTCTTTGCCATCGTCAATCTGACCACCACCCACGAGGGACAGATCCGCAGCCCCAAGCGGCGTCAGCAGTTGAACCGAGATCTCTCCCCCAAGGAACTCCACGACCCGGCCAAGGCCCCCATCCCTCCGTACCAACCCGATACGCCAGTGGTCCGCCGCGACTGGGCTCAATACTACGACCTCATTACCCTCATGGACCGGGAAG
Organism: Victivallales bacterium; assembly: GCA_018648945.1. The sequence goes on along the minus strand of JABGQJ010000577.1, from coordinate 494 downwards.
TGAAACGCATTCTCGACCAGTTGAAGGCGGATGGTCTCGCCGGTAACACCATCGTCTGGTTCTGGGGCGACCACGGGCGGGGCCTGCCTCGGGGCAAGCGCTGGATCTACGATTCCGGCCTGCGCTTCCCGCTCGTCATCCATGTGCCCGAGAAGTACCGGGAATGGGCCCGCATTGCCGACCTAGGCAGCGAGAAAGGCCTGGTCAGTTTCGTGGACTTCGCCCCCACCATGCTCTCCCTGGCAGGCGTGCCAGTGCCGGGAGCCATGCAGGGGCAGCCCTTCCTTGGCCCGCAGAAGGCGAAATCACGCACCTACATCTATGCCGCCCGCGACCGGGTGGACGAGGCCGTGGACATGGTACGGGCCATCGGCGACGGACGCTACAAGTACCTCCGCAACTTCCTGGCTCACCTGCCGCGCTCCGTGCAGATCGACTACATGGACAAGATGCCCTCGATGCAAGAAATGCGCCGCCTCCATGCCGAGGGGAAG
>JABGQJ010000576.1 GCA_018648945.1 Victivallales bacterium | reverse complement strand
GGTGAAGTCGTTGCTGTAGAGCACCCGGAAGGGCGCTTTCTGGCGGTGTTCCAGGGGTGGAGTCTGAGCAGCCAACTCCGGGAGCTGCGTGATGGCACGGGCGCGGCAGGCATCCGCCTCGGCCTGGCTCAGGGCGCGGTCGTGGATCCGCAGGGAAGCGAGGGCACCATCCAGGCCGTTGTTGGCTCCCCGGTACCCGCCATGGGCATAGCGACCGGCCCCGTCGCTCACCACCACGGAAAGGCCGGAGCGACCCGCTGGGGCAAGCAGACCGTCGGGCAGCCGCTCGGAGCCATCGCGCATGGTCCGGGTTTGGGGCACGCCATCCAGATAGAGCCGCATCGCGGCCCCATCGAAGACACCGATGACGTGATGCCATCCCGGCGAGACCCGACCATGGGAGAAGAGCTTGTGCCACTGCCCCTCCTTGCCCTTGATGGCCAGCGACAGAAATCCCACGGGGGCCAGGTTCTTCCCTTCGCCTCGGATCTCCAGGCACCACAGCCGCCGATCGCCCGTGAACGCGGGCGCGTCCTTGGCGAACTCGAACACCGCCGACGTGATGATCTGGAGGTTGCCCTTTCTGCGGTCAAGGCGGAACACCGCCTCGATGGTGAACGCCGTCGGCACGGTGATCGCCGTCTTGCTCCTGAGTCCGGAACGCGCAGTCAGCTCGACCCGCGTGGGAGCTGCCGCGAAACGGGTTACCCCGCCCTGCCGCCAGACCTCCTCGTGGGGAGTGGCGGCGACAGGCCACTGGAAAACCGGTCGCGGGGGAGCCGCTGCCCCCACTGTCAGCCAGCCTACGCCTAAAGCCACCATCGCCATGCGTCTCATCGCCGCCTCCCGCCTGAGGGTCGGATTCGGGGAACACTGTGGAGGTCAAGCTACCGCGTCACAGCTCGGCGATCAACCAGTCGCCTCCCAGTGCGGCGCGTGCCACTTCCGTGGACGTGCGGTCACCACCCACACGGGAGCATCGACTGGGACGCCGGGGCACACATCCCAGCGGTCGCGTCCCTGCGACCATGGCGCTATGCGCCGGGACCGCCTTGCCCAACCGGAACCGCTCCGGAGTGCCTTGCGGAGGCGGGGGAGTGTCGGCGAAGCGCCCCAGACAGGGCCGCGGGGATGCCACCGTTCTGGCAAAACACCTGCGGACCTGACGGGTGCCCTGCCAAATGTGTCGCGTCTCGCCGTGGTCCCGACCCAATGGCTACACACGTGCCGGAGAGTTGTAGCCGCCGAAGCAGCAGGAAGACTGTATAGTGATGCAACAGTTGGCTGGGCGCCTGGCGCTCGTCCCCTCGTCCCAAACAACCCGTGGAGGCCGACAATGAAACGATTCATCCTGCTGTTCTCAGTGCTCGTCAACGTCGCCTTGCTGGCTTGGGCGCTGCGTCTCCATGGGCAACTCCTGCAAGCCCGGGCGGATGCGGACGTAGCCCAGCAGGGATCCAAGGAAGCCCGGCAGAAGACCGCAGAGTACCAGGACCAGGCGAAAGGGCTGACGCGCGCCCTGGCCGACGCCGACCGCGAGCAGGGAAGTCTAAAGAAGGAGGTGAGTAGTCTCCGGAAGACTGCGGCCCTGCCCACGGTTGTGCCCACGGTCGCCGAGAAGACTGTCGACCCCCCCCAGGAGGCGCGCGCGGAGAAACGCAAGGGGGGGATGTTCGACCGGCTGGGCGAGATGATGGAGAACCCCGAAACCCGCAAGGCGATGCGCGCTCAGCAGAAGATGGTCCTGAATATGATGTATGGCTCGCTCTTCGAGAAACTCAACCTCGGAGAGGACGACCTGGACCTGCTCAAGAACATCCTGGTGGACCGCCAGATGCTGGGAATCGAGCTCATCGGCAAGACCAAGGAGGATCCGGAAGCCGCGATGGATGCCATGCGGGATGCGCGCGAAGAGAATGGCGAGAAACTGGAGGAACTGCTTGGGGAGGAAGGCTACCAAGCCTTCCTGGACCACGAGGGCTCCCTGGCCGAGCAGATGATGATCAGCCAACTCAAACAGTCGCTTGGGGCAGACTCCCAACTGGATGCGGTGCAGGAGGAAGCCCTGCTGGACTTGATGGTGAAGCAACGCAAGGCCGTGGGCATGCCCGACCAGCAGGAGCAGGCCATTGACTTCATGGCGGGTGGCGAGGGTGCCGCCAAGGTAGTCGAGAGCTACCTGGCCAAGCAGGAGGAAGCGAACGAACGGGTGCTCACAGGGGCGGCGGAGTTCCTCAGCGAAGCCCAACTCAAGCAACTCGGGGACTTCCAGAGAGGGCAATTGCAGATGCAGAAGATGGGCATGGAGATGATAAAGGGAATGAACCGGGAGGAGGAGTAGGCGGACGGCATCGCCGTGACAGAGCCGAGAGCTGCCCCCAGGGGGGCCATGCCCTGCCGCTGCTGGGTTCCAGGGCGCGCGGACAATGGACAGGAGGGATGAGAACGGGGTATAGTGATGTCAGGTGCGGGAAATCACGGAGCCCTGGCGAATGAACGCAAAGCAGATGGTGCTGGTTGGTCTGGTGGCTGTGTTGGCGCATGGAGCGGATCCGCTGCCGGATACGGTGGCGGCGTACCGGGGACGGTACGAGGCGCTGAAGGGTCGGCTTGACGGGAAGCGGGACGCGGCGATCGGCAAGGCGCTCGGGGTCTACCGTGGGGAGCTGGAGCTGTTGCTCGCGAACGTGCGTCAGCAGGGGAAGCTGGACTATGTGGTGGCGATCCAGGGCGAGCTGAAGCGTCTGGAGACGGATCCCACGGCGCCGAAGAAGCCGGCGGCGAAGCGGATGAAGCACTTGCGGCGGGCCCAGGGGGGCGCGCGGGTGGCCGAGGATCAGGCGGTCGAGGCGCATGGAGAGGGACTGGCGCGGCTGGCCAAGAGCTACGCGGGGACGCTCCGGAGCCTTGAAAAACGGCTGGTGGCCGCCAACGAGATCGAGGAGGCAAAGCTGGCCAGGGAGGAGCGGGCGAAGATCCCCAAGCCGGTGGAGAAGCCGAAGGCGGAACCCAAGGAAGAGCCGAAGGCCGCCGCCCCTGCGCTGGTCGAGATGAAGGGGAAGGAAGCCCACGATATCCGCGCCCTTGAGAACGGAGCCAAGATGCACCTCAAGTACAATCGGACTTGGCAGGACGTTCCCGCATCCTGTGCGGGCTGGTCCTACGTGAGGGCCACTCCCGTCCCTTACCCGAAGCTGTACGGCCGGTGCCAGAGTGCCGGGAATGTGTATCTGGCTGTTTCCCACGCCAACATGGCCGCTTGCACAAAGGCTGGTTGGGAGGATACGGGGCAGCGCTTGACGGCCACCACGGGCGCAAAGTGGGTGCATGAGTACCGCATCGTCGCGCGCGAGGCGAGGAGGCGAACCAGAGTCCTCTTCCCGAAGGGCATGACGGGTGAACTGGCGGTCTATCTGATCCCGCGAGTGCAGCACTAGCCTTCCCCCTCGTTGTCTGCGGGTACCACCTCGTGATACCAGCAGTTGTCCGGAGCTGTGCGGTAGGTGAGGCCAGAGGCGCGGAGGGCCTGCCGGACGGTGGGCCAGTCGATGTCGTGGCCAGCGAGGATGCCGCCGGGGCGCACGAGAGGGAGATAGGCTGCGACGGCGGCAGCCGTGGCCTCGGTGGAGTGGTCGGCATCGAGGAAGACGATGTCCACCTGGTCCGGGATCATGGCGGGGGCGGCAAGGGCGTCGGCGATGATGGTGCGGATGCGGTCGCCGAACGGGGAGGTGCGGCGCCAGTAGTCCCGGACGATGCCCTCGAAGTTCCACTTGGCGTAGTTCTCCGGGCCCTTGTTCTGTGGCTGTGGCCTCCACGAATCGATGGCGTAGACTTGGCAGTCCGGGGCACCAGCAGCGACGCAGGCGGTGGTCTTGCCCTCCTTGACGCCGACCTCGACAAAGGTGCGATAGTCGCGCTCGGCCACCGTCCGGCGGAGCCAGGCAGCGCGTTGGCTGGGGGCGGCCAGGGGAGGAATCCACGTCTCCGGGACGGCCCAGGGCTTGGGATCGCCGTGGAAGACGACGATATCGGCCTGGCCTGGGCAGTCGGCCCGGTGGGCTTTGTAGCTGCGGATCCGCCAGGGGAGCTCGGCGCGACGGCTGCCCATGCAGGCGGTGACCAGGGCCTGGTCGCCGTGGTCGCGGAAGGTGGCCATGGTGCGGGCCGGGTCGCCGGACATGCGGCAGTAGACAGAGGAAGCGGAATCGGCACGCCAGGCCATGACGGAGCCCTGAATCTGGCCTTTGCGCCACCAGTCTTCGGTGGCGTGCATGGTGCCTACAGGTAGCGTGCGCGCATGGGGTAGCGCGATTGCAGAGGTGAGGACGACGTCCAGATCGAGGAAGAGGACGGGGGCCTGGAAGAGGCCGGGACGGAAGAGCTCGGCCTTGCTCCACCAGCCGGGCCAGTCGTGCCGGAGGGGGATGCCGCCGGGCACGGCCTCGGGCGTGTCGGACAGACAGACGAAGCGGTGGGGGGGTTGGACGTGCTTGGCGACCTGGGCGTGGAGCCAGCGGACGTGCTCGGGGGTGTACTGGCCGCCGCTGCGGAGGACACAGGCGACGGTCCAGCCGATGTGGTCCCAGTGCAACCGCAGGCCAGTGTCCTTGCCCACGCGCTTGATGATCCCGCAGAACCGCTTGAATCGCCCCGGTTGCTTGTGGCGGTCGTTGGCCCGCTCCCAGATGGCCGCTGCATATTCGCAGTTGCCGGTCACGCAGGCATCGAAGGCAAGCATATGAACATGTCCAAAACCGTGCGCCCGGTAGAGGATGCGGAGCGATTGGCTGGCCGTCAGGCTGCGGGTGCGGCCACCGACGCCCTTGGCATCGTACTTGACGGCTCGTTCGTAGGTATCGCCCTTGCCGGCATTCCAGGCCTGGGCGGAGAGGAACCAGGTGGCGCGTTGCGGGCGGCAACGCTCTTTGAGGGCGGCGTCCTGCTGGACGCAGAAGAGGGGGTTGGGGAGGTCCAGGGCTTCGACGGCGTGGATGGACTCGTTGCAGCAGAGGATGGGGGCGTCGACGATCGGGAAGGCGGTGGGGGTGAGCTGGTCGAGGGAGGGGCCCTTGCCGATGAGGTAGGCGTGGGTGGCGGTGGGGGCCTGGCGGCGGAGCTCGAGGGAGGCGG